>NZ_JAIWNX010000092.1 GCF_020217185.1 Asticcacaulis sp. | reverse complement strand
AGTCTTCGACCCCCGCCTCGCGCAGCTTTTCACGGATGAGGAAGGCCGTGAAGGGCGTAGCATAGAGCGGCGCCTTGATGCGATCCCACAGCCAGCCGAGCGCCCCGATATGGTCTTCGTGGGCGTGGGTCAGGATGACACCCAGAATCTCCTCGCCTTCGAGGAATTTGGGGTCGGGCACGATGACTTCGATGCCGGGCGTGGTCAGGTCGCCAAAGGTCACACCAACATCGACCAGAATCCATTTCCGGTCATGCTCCGGCCCGAAGCCGTAAGCATTGAGGTTCATACCAATTTCGTTTGAGCCGCCCAGCGGCAGAAACACCAGTTCGTCTTTGTTTTTACTCATTTTTCTTTTGATTAGAGAGGGTACGCTGATAGATTTCGAGCAGACCCCGCAGCGTAAGATCGGGATCGAAATGATGGATGCGGTCGGTCGCGCCTTCGAACAGCGACGCCACGCCGCCGGTCGCCACGACCGTCATGGGTTGACCGTATTCGGCCTGAATCTTGTCGGTCAGATATTCGATAAGGCCCATATAGCCCCAGAATATGCCCGATTGCATGGCGCTGACCGTGTCCTTGCCGATATAGTGCGCCGGGCGCTCGATCGCAATGCGCGGCAGCTTGGCCGCCGCCGAATGCAGGGCCTGAACCGACAGGTTGATGCCCGGCGCAATCGCCGTCCCTTCCAGCGCGCCGTCGGCGGCGACCACATCGAAGGTGGTAGCGGTGCCGGAATCGATGACGATCAGTGGACCGCCGTATTTGATCCACGCACCCACCGTATTGACCAGACGGTCCGCCCCGGCTTCTGACGGCTTGTCGATACGGACTTCGATGCCAAGGTGCGTATTGTCACCAATAACGTAAGGCGTCTTGTTGAAATAGCGCTGGGCCAGCTTGCGCAGGTTGAACAGGGACTGCGGCACGACCGAGGAGATGATGCAGTCTTCGATCTGATTGAAGTCGAGACCGTTCATCTGAAGGAGTTGATAGAGCCAGACGGCGTATTCGTCGGCAGTCCGCGTCGATTCGGTGGCCGTGCGCCATTGGGCGCGCCAGCCTTCACCATCGTGCACGGCGAACAATGTATTGGTATTGCCCTGTTCGATGGCGAGCAGCATCAGGCCTCCGGATACGAAACGGACCCGCTGGCGATCACGTGGATCGTGCCGACCGGGTCTCTGACGCGCAGCGCGCCATAGTCATCAAGGCCAAGAATCGTTCCCGTCCGGGCCTGAGGGTGTTGCTCTATCAGACAGAGGCGGTCGCGGCCATAGGCCTGATCCCACCACTGCGCGGCTGTGGCTTCAAAGCCATGCGCAAGCCAGTCGTCCAGACGCCGCGTCAGGGTCGCATCGAGGGCGTCTAAGATGCTTTCGACGGTTTGCGGTTGCGCCGTCAATTCATTGAGCGCCGCCGTGCCATAGCTCAGCCCCTTCGGCGCTTCGGCGATATTGATGCCGATGCCGATGACCACACCCAAACCCGCCGCAAGGGTTTCGCTCTGGGCCAGAATACCGCACAGCTTGCGCCCTTCGTACAGCACGTCGTTCGGCCATTTGATCTTCAGGGGGTCGGGCACGCTAAGCAAGGGACGGATCGCGTCGGTTACCGCCAGAGCCGCCACAAAGGACAGTTGCGTCACGCGGCGCATCTCGACCGGCAGCACCCCGTACCACGAGGCCATCAGATTGCCCGACGGCCCGTCCCATTGACGCCCCATACGCCCCTGCCCGGCGGTTTGGCGCTGCGCACATATCCAGCGCGGGCCGCAATCTCCCGCCCGTAGCCGGTTCAGGGCTTCAGTCTGGGTAGATGTCAGGGTTTCAAACAGATCAACAGGTGTCATATGAAAAAAAGATGCAGGGGTTACAAACCCCTGCACCCCATAAATCAGGCTACGTCAACAGTGCGTTAGTTCAGGCCAAAGCTTTTGACCGCCGTTTCCGCCAGCGGATAGAGGCCGGACAGGGCGAAGGCCGCGATCGGGAAGGCAAAGGCGGCGGCCGCATAGGCAATCCACTTGGCCTCGAACGGGGCCTTGTCCAGCTCGCCCTTATCCCCATCGAACCACATCACCTTGATGATACGCAGGTAATAGAAGGCCGCGATGACCGAAGCCACCAGACCGGCCACGGCAAAGCCCCAGTAACCGGCTTCGAGGGCCGCACCGAAGACGAAGAACTTGCCCCAGAAGCCGGAGAAGGGCGGCATCCCCAGCACCGACAGGGCCAGCACCGTGATGGCGATGGTCAGCTTCATATCGACCTTGGACAGACCCGACAGGTCGTCGATCTTGCTGACGGCAATGCCCTTGCGCGACAGGGCGATCTGCGCCGAGAACAGGCCCAGCGTATCGACCATGTACAGGACCGAGAACAGCAGCAGCGCCATGACGCCCTTATCCGTACCGGCCGCCAGGGCCAGCATGGCATAGCCCATATTGGCAATCGACGAATAGGCCAGCAGGCGCTTGAAGTCCTTTTGCATCAGGCCGCCGAGGCCACCGATCAGGAAGGACAGGGTGGCGATGGCCAGCAGCACCTGCGCCCACTGATCGTGCAGACCGGCAAAGGCGTCGTTGAGCACGCGCGCCAGCAGCACCAGAGCCGCAAACTTCGGAGCGCCGGCGAACAGGGCCACGACCGGGGTCGGCGCACCTTCATAGACGTCCGGCGTCCACATGTGGAACGGCGCAGCGGAGACCTTGAAGGCCAGACCGGCAATGACGAAGACCAGACCGAAGATCAGGCCGACCTGCATATTGGCCTGAGCCGAGGCCGCGATGGCGTCGAAATTCATCGAACCCGCAAAGCCATAGACCAGCGAGATGCCGTAGAGCAGCAGACCCGAAGACAGCGAACCCAGCACAAAATACTTCAGACCGGCTTCCGAACCCTTGGCGTCGTCACGGCGGAAGGCCGCCATGACATAGGCCGCCAGCGAATTCAGTTCGAGGCCGATATAGAGGGCGATCAGGTCGCCCGCCGACACCATCATGCTCATGCCGATGGCCGACAGGGTGACGAGGATGGGGAATTCGAAGCGGTTATTGTTCTGACGCTCGAAATAGCCGCGCGCCAGCACCACCACCAGAGCCGAGGCGATGTAAATGAAGGTCTTGGCGAAATTGGCCACGCCGTCAGCGATGAAGGCCCCGTTGAAGACCTTGCCGTGACCGTTAAAGGCCGCAGCAAAGGCCGCCGCGATCAGGGCCGCACCACACAGCGCCGCGACAGAGCCTGCCGCCTTGTCACCGCGCAGCGCACCGTAAACGAGGATGCCGAGTACGGAAACCGCCAGGATCAGTTCCGGAAGGGCCAGATGAAGAGCCGATGTCAAATCCATAAGGGGCGCTCCTATCCGCCGATAACAGCGCGGTACGTCGCCACAACGGCGTCCACGCTGGCGGTGGTAAAGTCAAATACAAAGGCCGGATAGATACCCAGCAGCAGCGTCCCCGCGATCAGGGGCGCAAAGATGATTTTTTCACGCAAGCTCAGGTCCGGATGGCCCTTGAGCTGTTCATTGGTCACCTCGCCGTACATGACGCGCTTGAACAGGGTCAGGGCGTACATGGCCGACAGGATAACACCCGTGGCGGCAACCAGCGCGGCCCAGGTCGAAGCCTGATAGAGGCCGGTCATGGTCAGGATTTCCCCGACAAAGCCCGACGTGCCCGGCAGGCCGACATTGGCCATGGTGAACAGCAGGAAGACGAAGGCGAAGTGCGGCATCAGCTTGGTCAGACCGCCGTAGAAGGCGATTTCGCGCGTGTGCCAGCGGTCATAGACCACACCGACGCAGAGGAACAGCGCACCGGAGATAAAGCCGTGCGAGATCATCTGATAGACCGCGCCCTGCACGCCCGCCTGATTACCGGCGAAGATCCCCATGGTCACAAAGCCCATGTGAGCGACCGACGAATAGGCGATGAGCTTCTTGATATCCGTCTGACGGAAGGCGATCAGCGAGGTGACGACGATGGCGATCACCGACAGGGTCAGCACAAAGGGCGTGAACAGTTCCGAAGCGTGCGGGAACATCGGCAGGTTGAAGCGGATGAACCCGTAGCCGCCGAGCTTCAGCAGGATACCGGCCAGCATGACCGAACCCGCCGTCGGGGCCTGCACGTGCGCGTCGGGCAACCAGGTGTGCACCGGCCACATCGGCATCTTCACCGCGAACGAGGCGAAGAAGGCGAACCACAGCCACGGCTGCGCCGCTTGCGAGAAGGCGTAGGTCGAAAGGGTCGGGATGTCCGACGTGCCCGCGACGCTGACCATGTACAACATGGCCGCCAGCATCAGAACGGACCCCAGCAGGGTATAGAGGAAGAACTTATAGGCCGCGTAGATACGGTCCTTGCCGCCCCAGATACCGATGATGAGGAACATCGGAACCAGACCGCCTTCGAAGAAGACGTAGAAGAGGAACAGGTCGAGCGCGGTGAACACGCCGATGACCAACGTTTCCAGTACGAGGAAGGCGATCATATATTCGACGAGGCGCGTCTTGACCGAGTCCCACGAGGCGAGGATGCACAGCGGCATCAGCAGCGCCGTCAGGGCCACGAACAGCACCGAAATGCCATCGACACCCATGTGGTAGCTCAGGAAGCTGAACCACTGCACCTTTTCCACGAACTGATAGTCGGTGGTGGTGCGGTCGAAGCCCGCCAGCAGGACGACCGTCAGCGCCAAGGTCGCCAGCGTCGTCCACAGGGCGATCCACTTGGCATTGCGCTCGATGACGCTGGCGTCATCCTTGCGCGAGACCCATTTGACGCCAAGGATGGCCAACGCCCCTACCAGTGGCAGGAAGGTAATAAGGCTGAGAAGATTGGGGATTACCGGTGACATACTTAAAAGCTCTCCCCTATCGCGCCATACCGAAGACAACCCAGGTCAGAAGACCCGCGATGCCGAGGAACATGACGAAGGCGTAGTGATAGACATAGCCGGTCTGGGTCTTGACCAGACGCTGCGCCGATTTCAGCGCCGTCCAGGCGGCACCGTTCGGGCCCAGGCCGTCGATGATTTTCACATCGAGCACCTTCCAGAACAGGTCGCCGAGCGCCTTGGCCCCCTTCACGAAGGTCGCCTGATACAGCTCATCGAAGAACCACTTGTTGTACAGGAAGGTGTACAGCGGCCCCTTGCGCGCGGCCATGGCCTTGGGCAGGGCGGGCTTCAGCAGGTAGAAGTACACAGCCAGAGCTGTACCGATCAGGGTGACCACCAGCGGTGCCCACTTGACCCAGGCTTCTTCGATATGGTGCGCCTCATGCAGGACGTGGTTGTGCGGTCCGTGCTGGATGGCGTGGCCCCAGAAGGCGTGAGCGTGATCGCCGATAAAGTACGGCGCGAAGACGAAACCGGCGGCCACCGCACCGATCGAAAGGACGATCAGCGGGATCAGCATGACGATCGGGCTTTCGTGCGGTGTATGCGCGTGGCCGTGGTGATCGTCATGACCATGAGCGTGGGCGTGATCATCGTGCGCGTGAGCGACAGCAGCGTGCGCGTGGTCGTCATGGCCGTGCGCGTGATGATCGTCGTGCGCCGCTTCCCAGTGCTTCTTGCCGTGGAAGGTCATGAAGGCCAGACGCCAGCTATAGAAGGCCGTCAGAAGGGCCGCCAGAATACCGATCACGAAGGCGAACATGCCCTGCGGCGTATTATGGGCCGCCCACGCGGTTTCGATGATCATGTCCTTCGAGAAGAAGCCCGCAAAACCGATTTGCGTGTAGGGGATGCCCAGGCCGGTGATGGCGATAGTGCCGATGGTCATGGCCGCGTAGGTGACCGGCAGATACTTGGCCAAACCGCCCATGTGACGCATATCCTGTTCGTGGTGCATGCCGTGGATGACCGACCCGGCCCCGAGGAACAGCAGCGCCTTGAAGAAGGCGTGGGTAAACAGGTGGAACATGGCCGCCTCATAGGCCCCGACGCCCGCAGCGAAGAACATGTAGCCGAGCTGCGAACAGGTCGAGAAGGCGATGACGCGCTTGATGTCGTTCTGCGTGAAGCCGATGGAGGCGGCGAAGATGGCGGTGATAGCCCCGATATAGGTGACGATCATCTTGGCCACCGGCGCGTATTCAAACAGCGGCGACAGCAGGCAGACCATGTACACACCGGCGGTCACCATGGTGGCGGCGTGGATCAGGGCTGACACCGGCGTCGGGCCTTCCATGGCGTCCGGCAGCCAAGTGTGCAGGAAGAACTGCGCCGACTTACCCATGGCCCCGATGAACAGAAGGAAGGCGGCCAGATCGAGCGCCGAGAAGCTATGGCCGAGGAACATCCAAGTGGTGTTTTCCTTGGCGGCGATCAGCGGGAACAGTTCGTGGAAGTTGATGGTCCCGAACATCCAGTAGATGGTCATGATGCCAAGCGCGAAGCCGAAGTCACCGACGCGGTTGACGACGAAGGCCTTGATGGCCGCCGAAGACGCCGAGTCCTTCTGGAACCAGAAGCCGATCAGCAGGTAGGAGGCCAGACCAACCCCTTCCCAGCCGAAAAAGAGCTGCATGAAGTCGGCCGCCGTCACCAGCATCAGCATGGCGAAGGTAAACAGCGACAGATAGGCAAAGAAGCGCGGACGGCTGGGGTCTTCGGCCATGTAGCCCCAGCTATACAGGTGAACCAGCGAGGAGACCGAGGTCACCACGATCAGCATGGTGGCCGACAGGGCATCAATGCGGATCGACCACGCCGAGTGGAAGGTGCCGATATTGATGAAGTCGAGCAGCTTTACGGTGAAGGGCTCAAGGCCGCCCCAGGTGTGCTGGGCAAAGGTGTACCACGACAGGGCGCACGACAGGAACAGGAGCCCGGTGGTCACCGCCTGAGAGGCGATGTCACCGATCTTGCGCCCGAACAGGCCCGCGACCAGAGCCCCCAGAAGCGGGGCCAGAACAAGGATCGTAACCAGATTTTGCATGACTTCCCTTAGCCCTTCATCATGCTGGCGTCATCGACTTCGATGTCACCGCGGTTACGGAAGAACGTCACAAGAATAGCCAGACCGACCGCCGCTTCCGCAGCCGCAACGGTGAGGACGAACATCGCCATGATCTGACCCTGCACATTATGCAGGTGCGTCGAGAAGGCGACGAAGTTGATATTGACCGCGAGCAGGATCAGTTCGATCGACATCAGGATGATGATGATGTTGCGGCGGTTCATGAAGATGCCGAACACCCCGATGGTGAACAGGATGGCCGAAACGATCAGATAGTGTTCAAGACCGATAGTCATTCCTTGATTCCTTCGCCGGTTTTGACCTTGACGATGGCCACGGCGTCCTTGCGGCGGCGCGTCACCTGGGTGTGGATGTCCTGACGCTTGACATAGGTGCGGTGCTGGAGCGTCAGCACGATGGCGCCGATCATGGCCACCAGAAGCACCAGACCCGCCGCCTGGAAGACATAGACGTAATCTGTGTAGAGCACGCGACCGATCGCTTCGATATTGCTCATCTCAGCGTCATAGACCTGCGGCGATTGACCCGCCGCCGCGCCGCGCTGCGCCACCGCCGAGGAGATCATGATCAGCTCGATCAGCAGAAGAATACCGACCACCATGCCGATGGGGAGGTAGTTGGCGAAGCCCTGCCGCAACTTGGTGAAATCCACATCCAGCATCATGACGACGAAGAGGAAGAGGACCGCCACCGCGCCGACATAGACGACGACCAGCAGCATGGCGAGGAACTCCGCCCCCATCAGGACGAACAGGCCCGCCGCCGAAAAGAAGGCGAGGATCAGAAACAGCACCGAGTGCACCGGGTTGCGCGCGGTAATCACCAACGCCCCCGATACGACGGTCACGGCCGCCAGAATGTAAAAGGCTATTGCCAGCATGATCGGGACCTCCGCCCCTTCTCTACTTTGCGGGTTCGGGATCGCTCCCTAGCCCCTCAGACTGTGATCCCGCAAGGCATATCCTTACGGAATCGGTGGATATTCCAGAGCACTTCCCGATTGGGAAGCGCTCCTACTCTCTTGTCGCGCGTTTGTTTCCGAAAACCGCTTCACACTTTTCGGAACGCGCTCACGCGCCTTAACGGTAAGGCGCGTCCAGTTCGAGGGCGCGTGCAATCTCGCGCTCCCAGCGGTCGCCATTGGCCAGCAGCTTCGACTTGTCGTAGTACAGTTCTTCGCGCGTATCGGTGGCGAATTCGAAGTTCGGGCCTTCGACGATGGCATCGACCGGACAGGCTTCCTGACACAGGCCGCAATAGATGCACTTCACCATGTCGATGTCGTAGCGCGTCGTGCGGCGCGACCCGTCTTCGCGCGGTTCGGCCTCGATGGTGATGGCCTGAGCCGGGCAGATGGCTTCGCACAGCTTGCAGGCTATGCAGCGTTCTTCGCCGTTGGGATAGCGACGCAGGGCGTGCTCACCGCGGAAACGCGGGCTGATCGGCCCCTTCTCGAACGGGTAGTTGATGGTCTTCTTCGGCTTGAACATATATTTCACGGCAAGGCCCGTGGCCCCGACGAAGTCAAGCAACAGCGCGCCCTTGGCGGCTTGGACAAGACGGCCGATCATGCGAAATTACCTCCGAAAACCTGGTAGGCCGCGATGATAACGACGGCAACGAGAGACAGGGGCAGAAAGACCTTCCAGCCCAGACGCATAAGCTGATCGTAGCGGTAGCGCGGGACGATGGCCTTGGCGATGGCGAACATGATGAACCAGAACACCACCTTGACGATGAACCAGCCGAGGCTGATCAGGGTGTAGGCCAGAGTGCCGGGGGCAATGATCGAGTCCATCGGGATGGGCGATTGCCAGCCGCCAAAGAACAGGATGGTGATCATAGCGCACATCAGCACGATGTTGGCGTATTCACCGATCATGAACAACAGGTACGGCGTCGAGGAATATTCGACCTGATAACCGGCGACCAGTTCGGATTCGGCTTCCGGCAGGTCGAACGGCGGACGGTTGGTTTCGGCCAGAGCCGAAATGTAGAACATAACCATCATGCCGAACATGACCGGCAGCTTGATGATGCCGAGGCCCAGAAGCCCACCGCCGCCGAGGAAGTTCCAGTTCCAGAAGCCCCCCGCTTGCTTGTTGACGATATCCGACAGGTTCATCGACCCGGCCAGCAGCACAACCGTGATGATGATGAAGCCCAGCGACACTTCGTAGGACACCATCTGCGCGGCGGACCGCAGGCCGCCAAGGAAGGGGTATTTCGAGTTCGAGGCCCAGCCGCCCATGATGATGCCATAGACACCGAGCGACGAAATGGCGAACAGGTAAAGGATGCCGACATTGATGTTCGACACCACCCAGCCCGGCGCAAACGGAATGACCGCCCACGACATGAAGGCCAGAACGAAGGTCAGAAGCGGCGCGATCAGGAAGACCGGCTTATCAGCCCCGGCGGGGATGATCACTTCTTTCAGCACGAACTTGAAGAAGTCGGCGAAGGACTGCATCAGGCCGAAGGGACCGACGACGTTCGGTCCTTTGCGCATCTGCACGCCGGCCCACACCTTGCGGTCACCCCACAGCAGGAAGGCCAGAGAGACCATCACGCCGACGATAACGGCGAGAGCCTGCCCGATGGTGATGATCGTCCAGCCCCACGGACCGGCCCAGAAATTAGCGTCTGTCATATGCTCTTACTCCGCCGCCAGGCTCACCGGACCGGACCGGGTGGCCGAAATATCGGCCATGGCCACGGACGCCCGCGCGATGGGGTTGGTCAGGTAGAAGTCTTTGATAGTGCTGGCGAAGGTTTCGCCGGTGATCTCGCCCTTGGCCCCCAGTATCGCCACGTCGAACGCCTTGGGCGTCGGGCGCGCGTCGATGCGGCCAAAGGTCGGATGATCGGTGATCAGAGTGCGGCGCAGGTCCGACAGGCTGTCGTAAGGCAGGGTCTTGCCCAGCCTGGCCGACAGGGCGCGGAAGATGGCCCAGTCCTCTTTGGCCTCGCCCTTCGGGAAGACGGCGCGTTCGGATAT
>NZ_JAIWNX010000091.1 GCF_020217185.1 Asticcacaulis sp. | reverse complement strand
CTGCACGCGGCCTTCCATATTGACGTAAAGGCCCGACTTTTCGGTGTAGGCCGCGCCCGGCAGGATGACGTCGGCCGCCGAGGCCCCGGCATCGCCGTGCGAGCCGACATAGACCACGAACGCCCCCTTGAGCTTGGCCGTGTCGATCTCGTCGGCACCCAGCAGCACCACGACGTCCAGCTTACCGTTCAGGATACCTTGCGTATCCAGCCCGCCCTCACCCGGCACGAAGCCGAGGTCGAGACCCGCGACGCGCGCAGCGGCCTGATGCACGATGTTGAAGCCGTTCCAGTCGTCGCGCACCACAGTGTAGGGCTTGAGGATTTCACTGGCGATCAGGGCCAGCACAGCCGCGCCCTCTTCGCCCGACACCGCGCCGGAACCGATCAGGACCGCGGGCTTCTTCGCGTCCTTCAAGAGATCACGGAAAGCCGATTTCTTAAACTCTTTCAGCGCCTTCGCGCCGGTTCCTAAGTGCGCGTAATCATAGGTCAGATCACAGGCTTCGCCGATCACGGCCACCTGAGTCTTGCCCCTGAGCCACGACTTGCGGATGCGCGCATTGATCAGCGGCGCTTCGAGGCGCGGATTGGTGCCGATCAGCAGGATGGCATCGGCCTCTTCGATCCCGGCAATGCCGGAATTGAACAGCCAGGCTTCGCGCGGCGTGTTGGCCGAAACCGGACCGAAGGCTTCGCCCGCCTGACGGCAATCGAGGTTTTTAACGCCCAGAGAGGTGAACAGGTCCTTGGCTGCTTTCAGGCTTTCGGCGTCCTGAAGGTCACCAGCAATCACACCGACCTTGTCCGCAGACGTCGCTTGCAGCTTGCCTGCCACAACGTCCAGCGCCTCATCCCACGAGGCCGGGGTCAGGCTGCCGTTCTTGCGCACATAGGGACGGTCGAGACGCTGACGGCTCAAACCATCGACGGCGTAGCGCGACTTGTCCGACAGCCATTCCTCGTTGATGTCGTCCTTCAGACGCGGCAGGGCGCGCAGCACGGTCGAACCGCGGTAGTCGATACGGATGTGCGCGCCAAGAGCGTCGTGCACGTCGATGGTTTCGACTTTTTGCAGTTCCCACGGACGATAGTTGAACGACCACGGCTTGTGCGTCAGGGCACCGACCGGGCACAGGTCATTGAGATTGCCCGACAGTTCCGACGACACGGCCTGTTCGAGATAGGAGGTGATTTCAGCGTTTTCGCCGCGCGAAATCATACCCATTTCGGTGACACCGGCCACTTCGGTCGAGAAACGGACGCAGCGCGTGCACTGGATGCAGCGCGTCATGAAGGTCTTGATCGTCGGCCCAAGGTACTTTTCTTCGACGGCGCGCTTGTTTTCCTGATAGCGCGAGCCATCGCGACCATAGCCCATGGCCTGATCCTGAAGATCGCATTCGCCGCCCTGATCGCAGATCGGGCAGTCGAGCGGGTGGTTGATGAGCAGGAACTCCATCACCCCTTCGCGCGCCTTCTTGACCATCGGCGTGTTGGTGAAGATTTCCTGACCGTCAGCTGCGGGCAGCGCACACGAAGCCTGCGGCTTCGGCGGTCCCGGCTTCACCTCGACGAGGCACATGCGGCAGTTGCCGGCGATCGACAGGCGCTCATGGTAGCAGAAACGGGGAATTTCCTCACCCGCCAGCTCCGCCACCTGAAGCACGGTCATGCCGGGTTCGAACTCGACCTCGACACCATTGACTTTAGCTATCGGCATCTGCCTCAAACCTCATACAAAAAAAGCATTCCAAACCGTCAGAACCAAGACTTGTCGCCAGCGACATAGTCTTCGTGGAACTGCTGTTCGGACTTGAACAGGTAGATGATCAGCTCGATGAACGAGATGAACGCCACCGCCAGACCCGGCAGGATCAGGAACCAGCCAATCGTGCCGCAAGCGAGCATGATGATGCCGGCATTGGTCTTGCCGAGATAGAATTTGTGGATGCCCCAGATCCCGAAGAAGAAGGTCAGGAGGGCCGCCACCCATTTGTTCTTGTCAGGGATGCCGGACTTGATGACATAGACGCTGACGGCGACGCCTTCAGAGCCCTCGAAATCCACCGCCATACCGGCCGCCACGGAGCGGGCACCGCCCATCAGATCGGCGCGCGAAAAGCTGTAGCGCTGACCGTCATCGCCACTGATCAGGCCCTGACCCGTGGCGTCGCTGAATGAGAGTACCTTGCCCCGCATGACCGTCCCCTACTCTGCCGCAATCGAATGCCCGGCGAAGTTGCCCTTCGACGAACGATATTGCGCGATACGATCTTCAATTTCGTGACGGAAGTGCCGGATCAGGCCCTGAATCGGCCAGGCCGCCGCGTCGCCCAGCGCACAGATGGTGTGGCCTTCGACCTGCTTGGTCACATCCAGCAGGATGTCGATTTCCTTGGGATCGGCGTCGCCCTTGGCCATGCGCTCCATCACGCGCCACATCCAGCCCGTGCCTTCGCGGCAGGGCGTGCACTGACCGCAGGATTCGTGCTTGTAGAAGTAGCTGAGACGCGCAATGGCCTTGATCAGGTCGGTCGATTTGTCCATCACGATCACCGCCGCCGTGCCGAGGCCAGAGCCCAGACCGCGCAGGGTGTCGAAATCCATCGGCATGTTTTCGCACTGTTCGGCCGGGATCATCGGCACGGACGAGCCGCCCGGAATGACGGCTTTCAGATTGCCCCAGCCACCCCGGATGCCGCCGCAGTGATCTTCGATCAACTGACGGAAGGGGATCGACATGGCCTCTTCGACATTGCAGGGGCGCTCAACGTGGCCCGAAATGCAGAACAGCTTGGTGCCGGTATTGTTTTGCGCACCAAAACCGGCAAACCACGCCGCACCGCGACGCAGGATGGTGCCGACAACCGCAATGGATTCCACGTTATTGACCGTCGTCGGACAGCCATAGAGGCCAGCACCGGCCGGGAAAGGCGGCTTCAGGCGCGGCTGGCCCTTCTTGCCTTCCAGCGATTCCAGAAGCGCGGTCTCTTCACCGCAGATATAGGCCCCGCCACCGTGGTGGACATAGATGTCGAAATCCCAGCCGTGGACGTTGTTCTTGCCGACCAGCTTGGCCTCATAGGCCTGCTTGATCGCCGCTTCGAGACGCTCGCGCTCGAACACATACTCACCACGAATATAGATATAGCAGGCGTGCGCCTGCATGGCGAAAGACGCGATCAGGCAGCCTTCGATCAGCAGGTGCGGATCGTGGCGCATGATTTCGCGGTCTTTACAGGTGCCCGGTTCCGACTCGTCGGCATTGACGACCAGATAGTGCGGACGATCCTTGACCTCCTTCGGCATGAAGGACCACTTCAGACCGGTCGAGAAGCCCGCGCCGCCGCGCCCGCGCAGACCCGAATTCTTCACATTGGTGATGATCCAGTCGCGCCCGTAGGACAGGATGTCCCTGGTCGCGTTCCAGCAGCCGCGTTGCTTTGCTCCCTCAAGGCCCCAGTCATGGAAGCCGTAGAGGTTGGTAAAGATGCGGTCCTTGTCTTCGAGAATACCCACCATGATTACGCCTTGACCTCCGCTTCCGGAGCATTGGGGATTTTGAGCGGCTTGGCCGCCGAACCGTCATACAGCGACGGGTCTTTCAGCGTGGTTGCGCCACCCAGCGGTTCGGACGTGAAGCGGCCATTGTACGGGCCGGTCTTCGGCGTCTTGCCCGCCGCGAAATCGTCGATGATCTGGGCCAGATTGTCCGGCGTCAGGTCTTCGTAGAAATAGTCGTTGATCTGCGCCATCGGGGCGTTGGTGCAGGCGCCGAGGCACTCGACTTCCTGCCAGTAGAACTTGCCATCGGCCGACAGCTTGTCCTTCGGGCCGATCTTGTCCTTGCACACCTTCATCAGGGCCTCAGAGCCGCGCAACTGGCACGGCGTCGTGCCGCACACCTGAATCAGCGCCGCCGAGCCCACCGGCTCCAGCATGAACATGGTGTAGAAGGTGGCCACTTCGTACACGCGGATGCGCGCCATGCCGAGCATTTCGGCGACGACGGCGATGGCGGGTTCCGACACCCAGCCCTCCTGCTTCTGGATCAGCCACAGGATGGGGATGACCGCCGACTGACGGCGGTTTTCGGGATACTTGGCAATCCACCAGTTAGCCTTTTCAAGCGTTTCCGGCTTGAACGCAAAGCTATCCGGCTGAACGGCGGCGAGACGGCGAACGGACATCTCAGGCCTCTCTCATCTGGGATACGGTAGGATTATAGGCGGGCAGGCTCATTGTTTATAAGCCTCCCAGCGGTCGTTGCGGGCCTTCATCATGCGCGTGCTGGCCGCCTTGACCAGCGGGATGCGCCGCGCGACCATCATCGACACGACGGCGACAGCGATGGAGGCAAACACCATGGGGGATTGGCCATACTGCGGGTTGGCGTCGATATAGATGCGGACGCCGAAGATGATCAGCAGCATGGGCGCGTAGGAAATGACGGTTTCCAGCACCAGATCCTGCAAATAGCCCTTCATGCCGCCGGGGTGATAGCCCCAGGCGGCCTTGGCCAGCCACAGGCGCAGACCCAGCGCCACGGCTAGGAACACGAGGACGAGCAGGAAGGTTTGCCAGGTTTGGAGTTGAAAGCCCTGCATCAGCGGTCCACTTCCCCGAACACGATGTCAAGCGAGCCGAGGATGGCCGACACGTCGGCCAGCAGGTGGCCACGGTTCATCCAGTCCATCGCCTGAAGGTGGGCAAAGCCCGGCGCGCGGATCTTGCAGCGATACGGCTTGTTGGAGCCGTCCGACACCAGATAGACGCCAAACTCACCCTTGGGGGCTTCGACGGCGGCATAGACTTCGCCCGGCGGGGTCTTGAAGCCTTCGGTGTACAGCTTGAAGTGATGGATCAGGGCTTCCATCGAATTCTTCATGTCGGCGCGGCGCGGCGGCGTGACCTTGTGGTCAGTAGCCAGCACTTCACCGCCGGTTACGCGAAGCTTTTCAACGCACTGCTCCATGATCTTCACGGCCTGACGCATCTCTTCGACGCGGCAGAGGTAACGATCCCAGCAGTCGCCGTTCTTGCCGATGACGATGTCGAAATCGAGTTCGTCATAGCATTCATAGGGCTGCGACTTGCGCAGGTCCCACTCGATGCCCGAACCGCGGATCATGACGCCGGTAAAGCCCCAGTCATAGGCCTCCTGCTTGCTGACCACGCCAATATCGACATTGCGCTGCTTAAAGATGCGGTTTTCAGTGACGAGAGATTCGATATCGGCCAGGGCGCGCGGGAACTCCTTGCACCATTGCTCGATATCGTCGATCAGTTCCGGCGTCAGGTCCTGATGGACGCCGCCCGGACGGAAGTAGTTGGCGTGCAGACGCGCGCCGCAGGCGCGCTCATAGAACACCATCAGCTTCTCACGCTCCTCAAAGCCCCACAGCGGCGGCGTCAGAGCGCCGACGTCCATGGCCTGAGTCGTGATGTTCAGAAGGTGCGACAGGATACGGCCGATTTCCGAGAACAGCACGCGAATCAGTTGCGCGCGCTTGGGCACTTCGAGACCCAGCAGGCGCTCGATCGCCAGACAGAAGGCGTGCTCCTGATTCATCGGCGCCACGTAGTCGAGGCGGTCGAAATAGGGCGTGTTCTGCAGATAGGTGCGGTATTCCATCAGCTTTTCGGTGCCGCGGTGCAGCAGGCCGATATGCGGATCGACGCGCTCGACGATTTCCCCGTCAAGGTCGAGCACCAGACGCAGAACGCCGTGGGCCGCCGGGTGTTGCGGGCCGAAATTGATGGTGAACTTACGGTCGTCGAAACTGGCGCGTGCCTCGACCTCTTCGAAGGCCCCGGTGCGGGGATCGACAAAGGAGGACAGCGGGGTTTTGATGTCTTCAGCCATGATAACCCTTTACGCCTTGTTCGGATTGGCAGCCTTCTCATCGCCCGGAAGGACGTAGGAGGCCCCTTCCCATGGCGACAGGAAGTCGAAACGACGGAATTCCTGAACCAGCTTGACCGGTTCGTACACGACGCGCTTCTGCTCTTCGTCGTAGCGCACTTCGACATGCCCCGTCATCGGGAAGTCCTTGCGCAGCGGATGGCCGGAGAAGCCATAGTCGGTCAGGATACGGCGCAGGTCCGGCTGACCCGAAAACAGCATGCCGTACATGTCGAAGGCTTCGCGCTCGTACCAGTCGGCGTTCGGATAGACGCCGCGCACGCTGGGTACCGGCACGGTTTCATCAGTCATCACCTTGACGCGCAGGCGCAGGTTCTGCGTCAGCGACAGGAGGTGATAAACGACGTCGAAACGACGCTCGCGCTTCGGATAGTCGGCCCCGCACAGGTCAATGAGTTGATGAAAGCGATAAGGCTCGGCGCGCAGCTTGGTCAGCACCTCGATGATGCGCTCACGCTCAACCACCAGGGTCAGCTCGCCAAAGGCGTGGATGACGTCGATCAGCGCTTCCTTGAAGTCGGCGCGGGCCTGTTCGGCGATCTTGAGGAATTTTTCTTCAGACATGGCGTGAAATCCCTCTTAGCGGCGGATCGTGCCGTTACGACGGATCTTCTTCTGAAGCTGAAGAAGACCGTAGAGCAACGCTTCGGCCGACGGCGGGCAGCCCGGCACATAGACATCGACCGGCACGATGCGGTCACAGCCGCGCACGACGCTGTAGGAATAGTGGTAATAGCCGCCGCCATTGGCACATGAACCCATCGACAGGACGTAGCGCGGATCGGGCATCTGGTCATAGACCTTGCGCAGAGCCGGCGCCATCTTGTTGGTCAGGGTGCCGGCAACGATCATCAGGTCCGACTGACGCGGTGAGGCGCGCGGAGCCATGCCGAAGCGCTCCATGTCGTAACGCGGCATCGAAGCCTGCATCATTTCCACGGCGCAGCAGGCCAGACCGAAGGTCATCCACATCAGCGAGCCGGTGCGCGCCCAGGTGATGACATCGTCCGCCGAAGCGACAAGGAAGCCCTTTTCGTTCAATTCCGAGGACACGGCCTCAAAGAACTTGTCGTGGACCTTGGGATCATAGCCCTCAACCGTAGTGCGGCCAGCCTGACCGGCAGGAATGATTACTCCCATTCCAGGGCTCCTTTGTTCCACTCATAGATAAAGCCGACCGTCAGGACGCCCAGAAAGACCATCATCGACCAGAAGGCAAACTGCATGCCCTCCTGCGGCAGGTCGAACATCGACACCGCCCACGGGAAGAGGAAGGCCACTTCGAGGTCGAAGATGATGAAGAGGATCGAGACGAGATAGAATCGCACGTCAAACTTCTGACGCGCGCTGTCGAAGGCGTTGAAGCCGCACTCGTAAGCCGAAAGCTTTTCGGTGTCGGGGGCCTTGGGCGCCAGAACCAGCGCCGCGATGATGAACCCCAGCCCAAGGACGAGGGCGATGCCGAAGAAAATCACAATCGGCAGATACTTTATAAGGAGGGCTTCCATTGTACGATCCCACTTTTTGGCTCTGCCCCGCCGATGGTGCACCGCAAAAGGTTCGGGGGACAGACTCAACTGAGCCTATTAGACCACCTCGCGCCGCGCTTCAAACACTCAAAAGCCTAAAATCGGGGGAAATGCCAAAAATGTCGTCGAATTTTCTGCACTTGAAAATCGTTCTCATCCCCTCCCCGGTCTTCCACAGCCAAATGGCTTTTTGACGGTTTTCCGCAATATGGCGCTTGACACCGCAGGGCGCCCGGCACTATCTAGCGCACCTCTTCGGCGGGGCTAACGCCCTGACGCAGAGAACGACAATGTATGGATGCGGGTGTAGCTCAGTTGGTTAGAGTGTCGGCCTGTCACGCCGAAGGTCGCGGGTTCGAGCCCCGTCACTCGCGCCACCTGGAGGATACACTCTCTCAGGTGGCCCCGCATATCCTCTCTTTTTACTTCATTAAAATTCATCTTCGCGCAAAATTTGCATTAGGCAAATCTGTGTCTTCGCGTGTATGTCTGTGACGAAACAGGGTTGACGCAAACGACACATACGGGCCTCGGCATGTCTGCAATGACATAGAATAGCCCATATTCGTCCCGAAGAGTCGCCGCTGACATAAAGGCGGGAAAACGCCGCCAGTACATTGTTTCTTTGGGGGCAGGCGCGCCATTGCATGACGCGACGCGTTGTTCTGTCTGAGAATTCAAATCGACGAGCGAAAGCGAGACTATGCGCAAATCTCATCTCTTCAATGCCACCGCCCTTGGTCTGGTCATCGCGGTTACCGCAGGTGTGGCGCAGGCCGAAGTCGTTATTAATACTTCGACGAACACCGCTGTTAAAACCTCCACGGCGACCACGGCGGGCGCTGCGGATGATATCAAGCTGGATACAGGCGGCACGATTACGCTCAAAACAGCGGGCGCGCGCGCAATCACGATCGATTCGAACAACAAGGTGAATGTCGTCGGCACGATCGACATGTCGTCTTCGGGCGACGACGCCACGGGCATCTATATTGATGGTGGCCGTACCAGTGGCCTAACCCTCTCCGGTAAAATCACGGTCACCGACGATTATACGCCCACGGATACAGACTCCCCAGCGGACGGAATCACAGACGGCGTCTTTGCCAAAGGTGAGCGGCGCTACGGTATTCGGTCGGTCGGTACAACGCCCTTTATTGGTGATGTCAGCCTCGCTTCGGCCAGCGCCATTCAGGTCGAAGGTAATAATTCCTACGGTGTGCGCTTTGAAAACGCCCTGACAGGTAATTTTAGCTCCGACAGCACGGTAACCGTTGTGGGCACAAATGCACGTGCCTATTCGTTTGAGGGCGGTGTCACGGGCAATATCGTCATCGGCGGTTCCACCACGGTTCAGGGTGAGAACGCCACGGCGCTCAATCTCGCCAGCAACCTCACCGGCGCGTTGATTCTGGACGGCACGGTCGCAGGCACCGGCTACCGCCTGACTACAGTGACAGACAAGGCAACACTGGACAAGCTTCAGGCCGAAGACAAACTGCAGGCGGGACCACTGGTCAATATCGCCGGCAATGTCACCAAGGGCATACTGGTTCAGTCCACCATTGCCGATACTGACGCGTCCAAGGCGGAAGCCGAACGCAATAATGACGAAGACGGCAACGGCGTCACTGACACGGCCGATGGTGCCGCCAGCCTGTCGCAATATGGCGGTGCGGCAGCCCTGAAGGTCGGTTCGGCCACGCAGGACATCACCATCAACGCCATCAACATCGCGACGACCGCGACGGATACCTACAAGAACCAGAAGTTTGGCCTGGTCGTGCGCGGCAGCATCGCCTCTTCCGGCGTATTCGAAGGCGTGGTCGCCAAGGCCATCGAAACGGGCGGCATGGGTCGCACGGTCACCTTTGAAAACGGCATCCTGATCAATGGCACCGTTTCGGCCTCTTCCTATCTGGCCGAAGCGCGGACCGCCAACCTTCTGGCCGGTACGGTCGCCAATGCCTTTAATGTGGGCGGCACCCTGCGCGCCGCCAACAGCTCCACCAAGAACGAAACCGCCTACGCCCTCTATATCGACTCAGGGGCTAAGGTGCCCGAAGTCAATGTCAGCGGCACGATCAGCGCGGCTTCGACGGGCTCAAAGTCGAACGCGACCGCTATTTTTGATGGCTCGAACACGCTGGTACGCCTGAACAATACCGGCAATATCACGGCCTCGATCACCCAGACCGACGACGACGGTAATGGAGTCGTTGACAAGACCGACAACCGGGCTGTGGCCATCGACCTGAGCGGCAATACGACCGGCGTCACCCTGGTCCAGACCGACCTGAAGCCGGATGACAATACGGTTGCCGCTCCCGTCATCTCGGGCGATATCCGTCTGGGCTCGGGCAATGACGTGGTGAAGATCGACGGCGGCTTCGTCATCGGCAATATCGACTTTGGCGCTGGCAGCAACAGCCTGAGCATCACCACCAACGGGATTGTTGGCGGCAAGATGACCGGCTCTGGTACGGTGTCGCTCGACATCGTGCAGGGCGCACTCAATCTCGATACCGGTTCCAAGCTCAATG
>NZ_JAIWNX010000090.1 GCF_020217185.1 Asticcacaulis sp. | reverse complement strand
CCACGACGGTGAATGTGCGCAAGGAGGGTACGCTGCGCTTTGTGCCGGATACGGCCAATCCCAACACCCCCATCATCGTCGCCTCCGGGGCCGCCGTTTTTGAAACCGGGGCCAAGGTGCAGATTGGTATGTCGAGCATCGTCAAACCGGCGACGCGCTATACGCTTCTTACTGCTTCGAACATCACGCTCGGCACGCTTGATACGGCCAGCCTCGACAGCAATATCCCCTATCTGTACAAGGCCGCCCTTTCGACCAATACGGCGAATACGACGCTCTATGCCGATGTCCGCCTGCGCACGCAGAGCGAAACCGCCCTGTCGGTCAATGAGTTCGCGGCCTTCGATGCCATTATGACCGCCGCCCAAGGCAATGCCAGTGCCACACGCGCCCTGCTCGATCCGACCACGGCGGAGGGTTTCAACAAGGCCTATCTGTCGTTCCTGCCCGACTATTCCGGCGAAACGCTGCTGACCCTGTCCAAGAGCAATGACGGCCTGTCGCGCACCATGGCCAGCCAGTCGATCATCCCGCAGGCCGGTGTCAACCAGTACTGGGCGCAGGAATACGGCTTCCAGATCAATCGCGACCGCACAGACGTCACGGGCTTCGAATCGACCGGCTTTGCCTTTGCGGGCGGCGTCGAACGCGGCATTACCTCAACCCAGGCCGCCGGTCTTTATCTGGCCTACACCGCCACCAACCCCAAGGGTACTCTGGGCGCGCCGGACGAAGACCTCAGCTCGACCGACCTGTCTCTTGGGGCCTATTGGCGCCTCGATAACGGTTCGGGCCTGAAAGGCTGGGTGCGCGGCGGGGTGGGCTACGCCAACTTCGAATCGAAGCGTCAGATCCTCGAATCCGCCTTCATCGCCAGCTCGACCGCCAAGTGGAAGGGCGTGAGCTATTCGGGCAGCATCGGGGCTTCCTATAGCGTCGATGCCGGCTGGCTGAGCCTGACCCCCATGGTCAGCGCCGACTATTTTGGCCTGAAGGAAGACGCCCATACCGAAACCGGCGGCGGCACGGCGTTCGACCTGTCGGTGGATGAGCGTACCGGCCATATCTTCAGCGGCACCGCCTTGCTGAATATCGGCCGCTCCAACAAGAACGCCCTGTTCCGTCCGGAAATCTGGGTCGGCTACCGTAACAACTTCTCGGCGGAAATCGCCGATACGGTGGCGCGTTTTGGCACCGCTACGCCGTTCACGCTCAAAGGGGGCGACATCAAGGGCGGCGCCCCGATTGCGGGTGTGCGCCTTGCGGCCTCCAACGAGTACAGCTATTTCGGTATCGAAGCCGAATATGAAAAGTACGACGCCTACGACAACGTTTCGCTGTCTCTGCGTGCCCGCTTCCAGTTCTAGATCATTATGATTTCTGGTAGAAACATATTGATCTAGATTTTTGTTTAGCCCCTCGCCGGGCGGCGGCTGCGCCGCCTTGGCCGCCGCCTCAATGGCGGCTTGAGCGGAATGATTCCATTAGAAATCATTCCGCTCTAATTGCTTCCAGTTCGGACCGCAGAAACCGCCGGTAACCCCGGCGGTTTTTTTTATGCGCTTCCTACTCGCCGACGCTGTTATCCGTGCTGAGCGTTTTCATGCTTGCGCCTATCCTCAGTCCATCGAAGAGACAGAGGAGCCTTCCTATGGCGAGTACAACAACGGCCCCCGGTAAGGGCACAAACAGCATTCTCATCCTGATTGGCGTGGCCGTGATCGCCCTTCTGGCGGTCGGTGCCGTGTTTCTGATGCAGGACAACCGTAGCGGCTCTGAGCGCATGGGTGATGCCGTCGAGGCCCTGCCGCAGGGCGTGGACAAGGCGGCGGATGAACTGGGCGATCAGCCGCCCGCCGAAAATATCAAACGTAACGCCGAAAAGGCGTCAAACTAAAAAACCAGACCGGCCTGAAAACGCTCAGGCCGGTTTTTCTTTGCCGCGTTGGACGCGCAAAAACGGTACGATGTGTGGGAGAAAGGGTAAGCGATGACGGGATCGAACCGCCGTTTGCGACAGCAAACAAACAAAAATGCGGCGGTTCGCTAAATGTGAGGGGAAATGATGAGCGATGACGGGATCGAACCCCCGTTTGCGACAGCAAACAAATAAAAATGCGGCGGTTCGCTGAATGTAAGGGAAGATGGTGGGCGATGACGGGATCGAACCGCCGACCTACTCGGTGTAAACGAGCCGCTCTGCCAGCTGAGCTAATCGCCCCTCCACAGGGGACCGGACATAAAAAACCGGAGGCCGGTCAATGCCAACCTCCGGTTCCGAAGTCAAGCCGTTTCGGCTTAAATTCTGTGAGTGATATTAGCCGTTCAGGGCGTTCTTCAGGCCTTCGCCGACGCGGAAGCGCGCGGTGACCGAGGCCGGACGCGAAACGGTTTCACCGGTGCGCGGGTTACGGGCCGTGCCGGCTTCGCGCTTCACAGCGAGGAAGGTGCCGAAGCCGACGAGGCGGACTTCTTCACCCTTTTTCAGGGCGTCCACGACGGAATCGGTGAAGGCATCAACGGCCTTCTTGGCTTGTTCCTTGGTCAGGCCCGCCTGATCGGCAATGGCGGCCACGAGTTCAGCTTTGGTCGTCATAAGTTTCTCCCTGCCCGCCATGACGGGCATTTGTGTGAACCGTTCCCTGTCGGACTCAGCGAGTCGTCGGCGGGTGGACCCGATAGAGACTACAAAAACCCCCGCTCGTCAAAAGCGAAATCGCATTTTTTGCACTGCAAACCGAGTTTTTTTAAGGACTTACACAAAAAAGAGCGAAATTTGAGGCGCTTAGCCAACAAATTCCGCTCTTTATTTTCAACCGTTTTGGCGAGTGCACGCCAAAATAGCGCTATCCCTTACGGCTTAATGGGCCGTGAGACCGTCTGCGTCATCCGCAGCGGGCACCGCCGGGGGCGGAATCACCGGCTCCACCCACTCGATGGATTCAAGCGGTCGGGTCAGGGCGTGGGTCAGAACCTGCTCGACATGGCCAACCGGAATGATCTCCAGACCGGCCTTCACATTCTCAGGCAGTTCGGTCAGGTCCTTCTCGTTCTCCTTAGGGATCAGCACCGTCTTGACGCCCGAACGCAGGGCTGCCAGCAGCTTTTCCTTCAGGCCGCCAATAGCCAGCACGCGACCACGCAGGGTGATTTCGCCGGTCATGGCGATATCCTTGCGCACCGGAATGCCGGTCAGGACCGAGACCATGGCGGTAACCATGGCCACACCGGCCGACGGGCCATCCTTGGGCGTAGCGCCTTCCGGGACGTGGACGTGCACATCGGTGCGTTCAAAGACCGGCGGCAGGATGCCGAACTTCGGCGCCAGCGCCTTGACGTAGGAATTGGCCGCCGAAACGGATTCCTTCATCACGTCCTTGAGGTTACCGGTGACCTTCATATTGCCCTTGCCGGGCATTTTGATGGCTTCGATGGTCAGGATGTCGCCGCCGAATTCCGTCCAGGCGAGGCCCGTGACGATACCGACCTGATCGGTTTCATCGGTTTCGCCATAGTGGAATTTGCGCACGCCGGCATATTTGGCCAGACGTGCCTCATCCACCGTGATCGAGCTGACCTTCTCACGGGCGAGGTCACGGATGGTCTTGCGCGCCAGATTGCCCAGTTCCCGCTCCAGCGAACGCACGCCCGCCTCACGGGTGTAGTAGCGGATCAGGTCGCGGATAGCCTGTTCCGGCACGATCCACTCCTCGCCTTTGAGGCCGTGATCCTTGGCCAGAGACGGCAGGATGTGGCGCTTGGCGATTTCGACCTTCTCATCCTCGGTATAGCCGGGGATGCGGATGATCTCCATGCGGTCCAGCAGGGGCTGCGGCATGTTGAGCGAGTTGGCCGTCGTCACGAACATGATCTTGGACAGGTCGTAATCGACCTCCAGATAATGGTCGTTGAAGGTCGAATTCTGCGCCGGGTCCAGCACTTCGAGCAGGGCCGAGGCCGGGTCGCCGCGCCAGTCAGCCCCCATCTTGTCGATTTCATCGAGCAGGAAGAAGGCGTTGGTCGTCTTGGCCTTCTTCATCGACTGGATGATCTTGCCCGGCATGGAGCCGATATAGGTGCGGCGGTGGCCCCGGATTTCCGATTCGTCGCGCACACCGCCGAGGCTGATGCGCACGAATTCGCGACCGGTCGCCTTGGCGATGGACTTGCCCAGGCTCGTCTTACCCACACCCGGAGGGCCCACAAGGCACAGGATCGGGCCTTTCAGCGTACCCATGCGCGCCTGCACGGCCAGATGCTCAAGGATGCGCTCCTTGACCTTCTCAAGGCCGTAATGATCGGCATCCAGCGTGTCTTCGGCCTTGCTGAGGTCGATCGGCTTGGGCTTGGACGCGCCCCAGGGAATGGCCAGCAGCCAGTCGAGATAGTTGCGCACGACGGTCGATTCGGCCGACATGGGCGACATGTGGCGCAGCTTGTTCAGCTCCGACATCGCCTTGGCGCGGGCTTCCTTGCTCAGCTTGGTCGCCTTGATCTTCTTTTCGAGTTCGAGGATCTCGTCCTTGGCGTCGTCCTGCTCACCCAGCTCGCGCTGAATGGCCTTCATCTGCTCGTTGAGGTAATATTCGCGCTGGGTCTTTTCCATCTGACGCTTGACGCGCGAACGGATCTTCTTTTCGACCTGAAGAACGCTGATCTCGCCTTCCATCAGGGCATAGATCTGCTCCAGCCGCTTGGCGACCGCCAGTTGCTCCAGAAGCTGCTGCTTCTCGCCGATCTTGATGACCAGATGCGCGGCAATCGAGTCGGCCAGCACGTCGGCTTCCGACACTTCGGCCAGGGCCTGAAGGGCTTCCGGCGGAATCTTCTTGTTGAGCTTGATGTAGTTTTCGAACTGGTCGGTGACGGCGCGCACCAGCGCTTCGAGGTCAGGGCCCTGCGTCACGGCGGGCTCCAGCGCATAGGCTTCGGCCTCATAGAACTCGCTGCGGCCGGTAAAGCGCTTGATCTTGGCGCGCGACTTGCCTTCGACCAGCACCTTGACCGTGCCGTCGGGCAGTTTCAGCAGTTGCAGCACATTGGCAAGCACGCCGATGTCGTAGATGGCGTCGGCTTCGGGATCGTCGTCACCGGAATTTTTCTGGGTGGCCAGCAGGATCTGCTTGTCGCCCTTCATCACCTCATCGAGCGCCTGCACGGACTTTTCACGTCCGACAAACAGCGGCACGACCATGTGCGGGAACACCACGATATCCCTCAAAGGCAATACGGGTATGGTCAGAACATCAAACATTACTTACTCCTGAGCCGGACAGCGCGCCTCGCCAAGGGCGTCCAACGACCACCCTGCGTAAAGAAAAAGGGCGCGTTCTCCGGATATATACGCGCAATGTCTGCGCAGGGGTTCACCATTCACCTTAGACGATTCCTCGGCTGAACCTAGGCTGAATGTGGGACTTTCCCACCCATATTCAAGGGCGGCCGGATCGCGTCCCGCCAGCGGTTTCCGCAGAAACTTTCGCTTGCGCAAACGCTTATGAACGGCTAAGGCGAAACGGCATCCAGAGTTAAGCGACGCGCTTAACGCCAACCTGCCCTTCCCGGCAAGGTGGCGTCCGGAAACGGAGATGCGGCCGAACCGGCAACCAACGGGACCAAGGCTCATGCGTCGCAAAACTCATTCTATCTGAGAGACGCCCCATGCCGGACACCGCCCTGCCCCTCACGACCTTAGCGCCGCAGCAATTCGCCAGCGACAACTATGCCGGCATCTGCCCCGAAGCGTGGAACGCCATGCGCGAGGCCAATGCCGGCTCAGTCCCCGCCTATGGCGACGACCCCTGGACTCAGCGCGCCGCCGACGCCCTGCGCGACCTGTTCGAGCACGAGGCCGAGGTCTTCTTTGCCTTCAACGGCACGGCGGCCAATTCGCTGGCCCTGGCGTCTCTGTGTCAGTCCTATCACAGCGTCATATGCTCCGCCTCGGCCCACGTCGAAACCGACGAATGCGGCGCACCGGAATTCTTCTCCAACGGCTCCAAACTGCTGGTGGCCGCCTCGACCGACGGCAAGTTGACGCCGGAGGCCATCCGCGCGCTGGCCACCAGCCGCTCCGACATCCACTTCCCGAAGCCTCGTGCCGTCACCATCACCCAACCCACCGAAACCGGCCTCGTCTATACCATCAACGAAGTGAAGGCCATTGCCGCCGTCTGCCGCGAACTGGGTCTGCGTCTGCATATGGACGGCGCGCGCTTTGCCAATGCCTGCGCGGCGCTCAACTGTAGCCCGGCCGACATAACGTGGAAGGCCGGGGTCGATGTGTTGTGTTTCGGCGGCACCAAGAATGGCATGGGCGTGGGCGAGGCCATTTTGTTTTTTGATCGCGTGCTGGCGCAGGATTTCGACTATCGCTGCAAACAAGCCGGGCAACTGGCCTCCAAGATGCGCTTTCTGGCCGCGCCGTGGCTGGGCATGATCAAGGACGGGGCGTGGCTGAGGAACGGTCAGCACGCCAATGCCTGCGCCCGCCGACTGGCTGATAAGATTTCCGGTTTACCGGAAATAGAGCCCATGTTTGCCGTGCAGGCCAATGCCGTCTTCCTCAAGGCGCCAGAGGCTGTTCTGGACGCCCTGCGCGCCAAAGGCTGGCGCTTCTATACCTTTATCGGTGGTGGGGCGCGCTTCATGTTCGCCTGGGACGCCGACCCGGCGCGAGTGGATCAACTGGCCGCCGATATTCAAAACGCGTCTAAAAACAGATAGAAAGGCGAATTTTCTGAGACTTCACTTTCGCTATTGGCGAACCCACCTGCGGCATTGCGCGCATTGATTATTTACCGGACCGGGCGCATCCTGATCCCTCAACCACAAGATGGGAGATGGATCATGCCCGGACTGGCCTACCGCTTTTTCGACAACAATACCGGTGAGGAGGTGTTCGCCTCGGACGATTTCGACTTCGCCGCCATGCCGACAGTGAATCACCTGATCCGCGATCCGGAACTGGTGGCGCGTTACGGTGGCCCGGCGGTGATCAATCGCATCGAGCAGGGCGAAGTGAATAAGGCGGGTGCCGTCGAATACCGCATCTTTATTGACGGTTCTGAGGAGCGCCTGAATTCGCAGGACATCGACGAGAATTACCGTCGGTCCTGAGCTTTTCACCGAAAGCTGTTGAATTTTAAGCAGGTCACGCCTTCTATCGGGCGTGGCCTTTTCTTCTTCCGCCCCCTCTGCCTGTGGCAAGGCGTCACAGGCACGGGCAGAGTCGCCTCTCGCCAAAAGTCACTGTGTCGGCTAAACGCTTGACGTGAACCGATGGAGATTTTAATGCGCGCAGCCTTGTTTTTGGCCCCCCTGACCCTTGCCCTGTGCCTTTCGGGCTGCGGCGACAAACCCACAGAGACGGCAAGCGAAACCGCTGCAACGCAAGCTAATGTGCCGGCGGTCGAGGGGCCTTCAGACGCCGAAAACGCCGCCAAACTCGCCACCCTGCCCGCCCCCTACAATACCGCCGATCTCAAGGCGGGTGAGAAGGCGTGGACCAAGTGCCGCTCGTGCCATACGCTGGTCGAAGGCGGGGCCAATATGGTCGGCCCCAACCTTTACGGCGTATTCGGTCGCAAATCGGGCAGCAAGGCCGATTATCAGTATAGCGACGCGATGAAGGGCCACAACGCCGTGTGGGACTTCGCCACGCTCGACGACTATATCACCCATCCGCAAACGACCGTACCCGGCACCAAGATGGGCTTTATGGGCCTTAAGGACGAGACAGAGCGCCACAACCTGATCGCCTATCTCAAGGTTGAGACCAGTCCGGCCCAAAAGTAAGTAAAAAAGCCCTCCGAACCGGTCGGAGGGCTTTTTTGTTCCGGGGTGAAGGGGGCGAGCCCCTTTTCTTGTTTGACCCTAAAGCGGCTCGCTCATCAGTTCATCGACAAACGGCGCGATCCACAGGCCACGTGAACGGCGCGCCGTTTCTGAATGATAGATATGCACCAGCTCCGCATAGGAACGGTCGAAATCGTCATTCAGGATGACATAGTCGTACTCGGCCCAATGCGCGATCTCACCCTTGGCGCGGCTGAGGCGGCGCTGGATGACGTCGTCGGCGTCCTGTGCACGAGCATAGAGACGGCGCTTCAGTTCTTCCATCGACGGCGGCAGGATGAAGACGCGCACCACGTCCGACGGCGCCTTGGCCGAGATGCGCTGCGCCCCCTGCCAGTCGATGTCGAACAGCACGTTCTGCCCCTGAGACAGGGCTTTTTCCACCGGTTCGCGCGGTGAGCCATAGCGGTGGTCGTGCACCGCCGCCCATTCCAGAAGGGCGTCGTTTTTGACCAGATCGTCCATCGCCGCGTCGCTGATGAAGTGATATTCGCGGCCGTCCTTTTCACCGGGACGCGGTGAGCGGGTGGTCACAGAAATCGACAGGTCGAGGTCGGCGTGATCGGCCATCAGGCGGCGGCACAGCGAGGTCTTGCCCGCGCCCGAAGGCGAGGAAACGATCAGCATAAGGCCGCGGCGAAGACGTTGGGAATTAGGCATATTACTCTACGTTTTGAACCTGTTCTCGGAACTGGTCGATAACCGACTTTAACTCCAGCCCTACCTTGGTCAGGTCGCTGAAGGCGGCTTTCGAACAGAGGGTATTGGCTTCGCGCATGAATTCCTGCGACAGGAAATCGAGCTTGCGCCCCTGCGACTGGCTGTCGCCGAGGAGCGTGTGCGCGGAGGCGATATGGGTGCGCAGACGATCCAGTTCCTCGCGCACATCGGCCTTGACGGCCATGACGGCGGCTTCCTGAAGGATGCGCTCCTGAAGGTCAGCATCGGGCAAAAGCTCATTCAGACGCCGGGTGAAACGTTCGCGGATCACTTCGGTCTGCTGCGCCGCCAGCGCCTCGGCCCGATCCACGGCGTCGGTCATGGCGCTCAGGTGCTGGGTCAGCACGTCAAACAGCGCCCGCCCCTCGTCCTGACGCGCGGTTTTCAGGTGTTCCAGCACCGCCCCCAGATCGGCCAGCAGGGGCGCTTCCAGCGCCGCCACGTCGGTATCGGTTTCCGCACTGGCCGCCTCGATAACGCCGCGCAGGGACAAAAGCCCATCCAGCGACGGCATGGTCGCCTGACCGGCCTGCATCAGGCCCTGCCCCACTTCGAGATACTGGTTGAGGACAGCGTGATTGACGCTATAGCCCGTCTGGACCTCGGTCGTTTGCACGCTGAGGTTCAGCGACACCTGACCGCGCTGAAAACGCTGCTTGACCAGATCGCGCGCCGCCCGCTCCACATAGTCGTAGCCAGAGGGCACGCGCGTCTTGAGGTCCAATGAGCGCCCGTTGACCGAACGCACCTCATAGACCCAGGCGACCGTCCCATGATGGCCTTCCACCCTTCCAAAGCCGGTCATACTCGACAGGGTCATTTACCGGTGTCCTTGACGGGTTGGGCCGAAGCGGGCGTGGCCTGCGCCTCGATCTGACGCCATTTGGCGACATTGATCAGGTGTTGCTCGTAGGTTTCGGCGAAGACGTGGCCGCCCGTGCCATCCGCTACGAAATACACGTCCTTGCTTGGGGGCGGATTGAGCACGGCCTTTAAAGACTCCTTGCCCGGATTGGCGATCGGGGTGACGGGCAGACCGTCGATCAGATAGGTGTTCCACGGGCTGGGCGTATCCAGTTCGGAGCGCCTCAACCCGCGCCCCAGAGGCTCACCCTTGGACACCGCATAGACCACGGTCGGGTCCGATTGCAGACGCATCCCGTTACGCAGGCGGTTCACAAACACGGCAGCGACCTTCGGGCGCTCATGGGCCAGACCCGTTTCCTTCTCGACGACCGAAGCGAGGATCAGCGCCTCTTCCTTGGTTTTCAGCGGCAAGTCCGGCGCGCGCGTCGCCCACAATGCGTCGAGCGTCTCACGCCCGGCGGCCAGCATACGGTCCAGCACCGACTGACGGGTTTCACCGATCTCGTACTGATAGGTTTCGGGCAGGATAGACCCTTCCGGCGGCACTTCGACATCG
>NZ_JAIWNX010000089.1 GCF_020217185.1 Asticcacaulis sp. | reverse complement strand
CCGGTCAGGCCCTGGGTCGCCATCAGAATGCGTACCGCCTGCGCCGAGGTACGGCCTTCGGGGATGGTGATGAAGTGTTGCACCACACGGCCCTCAAGGATCTGATTGAGGACGCCGATCATCGACAGGCGCGACGGAAACTCATAGGTGCCGGCGCGCAGGGCATTGTCGCGGCCATCCAGCTTGGCCGCGATACGGAAGAAGGTCACCGAACGGATGACGCCCTGCTGCTTCAGCTTGCGCGCTATGGCATTGAGCCCCTGCCCGCGTTCGACCGTCACAGCTGTAACATTTCCGGATTTCGCCGAAGGTCCGGGTCCGTAGGTGTTGGCAAAAACGAACAGTCCTGCTGCCAGAAGCAGCAGGACGATACCGGACAACAGGCCCGCCACCGGCGCCATCAGACGCCGGTCTTTGCGCCGCGGGGCTGGGCGGGCCTTCTGCTTCGCCATCTTAGTCCACTTTGCCGAGGATCAGGGCCGCATTGGTGCCGCCGAAGCCGAACGAGTTCGACAGGACCTTGTTGATCGTCATCGGCTTGGCCTTATGCGGCACAAGGTCGATGGGGGTTTCATAGGCCGGATTGTCGAGATTGATGGTCGGCGGGGCGATCTGGTCACGGATGGCCAGGGCGCAGAAGATGGCTTCGACCGCGCCCGCCCCACCCAGCAGGTGGCCGATGGCCGACTTGGTCGAGGACACCGTGCCCGTCGCCGCGCGCTCGCCCAGAAACTTCTCGATAGCCTTCAGTTCAATGCCATCGGCCATGGTCGAGGTGCCGTGCGAATTGACGTAGTCGATCTCGGTCGGGTCGATACCCGCGTTTTTGGCCGCAGCGACCATGGCGCGGTAGCCGCCGTCGCCGTCTTCAGATGGCGCGGTGATGTGGTAGGCGTCGCCGGACAGGCCGTAACCCAGCACTTCGGCGTAGATCTTGGCGCCGCGCGCCTTGGCGTGTTCGTATTCTTCCAGCACCACAATGCCCGCGCCTTCGCCCATGACGAAACCGTCACGGTCCTTGTCGTAGGGGCGCGAGGCCCTGGTCGGCTGATCGTTGAAGGCGGTGCACAGGGCGCGGCAGGCGATAAAGCCCGCAATACCGATAGGAACGATGGCCGATTCGGCCCCGCCCGCGACCATCACGTCGGCATCGCCGCACTTGATCAAACGCGCCGCGTCACCGATGGCGTGCGCGCCGGTGGCGCAGGCGGTGACGACCGAATGGTTCGGCCCCTTGAGGTGGTGACGGATCGACACCTGACCCGAGGCCAGATTGATCAGCGAGGACGGGATAAAGAAGGGTGAAATGCGCTTCGGGCCCTTGGCCTGAAGCTCAAGCGCCGTATCGGCGATGATACCAAGGCCGCCGATGCCCGACCCGATCATGACGCCTGTGCGCTCCTGATCCTCGGCACTTTCAGGATGCCAGTTGGCGTCGTTGAGCGCTTCATCGGCCGCCGCAATGGCGTACAGGATGAAGTCATCGACCTTGCGGCGTTCCTTGGGCGACAGGACCGTGGACGGATCGAAAGAACCTTCGATGTCGGGGCCGCCACCGCCGCGGCCATCGACCGTCGGGACTTCGCAGGCCACCGTGCAGGCATAGTCTGTGGTATCAAAGGCGGTGATGTTTCCGGCCCCCGACTGCCCGTCGAGCAGACGCTTCCACGAAATATCCACACCCGCGCCCAAAGGCGACAAAAGACCCAAACCGGTGATGACGACGCGACGAACCATTTAAAATCAGCCCTGTTATGCAAATAGCAGAAGGGCGCGGCTTCGATGCGGCACAGACCGTCGAAACCACGCCCTCAATCCGGTAATTCAGATTAAGCGGAGAGCTTTTCCTGAATGTAGTTGACGGCGTCGCCAACGGTCAGGATGTGCTCAGCCGAGTCATCAGGAATTTCGATGTCGAATTCTTCTTCGAAAGCCATGACCAGCTCAACAATGTCGAGGCTGTCGGCCTCAAGATCGTCGATGAAGCTCGCCTTTTCCGTGACCTTATCCGGATCAGCGTCCAGATGATCAATCACAATCTTGCGAACACGTTCAAGAACTTCAGACATATCAGGCCCTCTAACAGGTTATATAAACACGACCCAAAGCGGCTTATGGCTTTGCAGGGGCCGGGTATCGGAATCTAAGCCAACTGCCTTTTATGCACACACTGTGCAGGTTTCAAGCCATTTTCAGCGGGCCGAAAGGCAGTCTTTCACAACAAAGACGTGATGGCAGGGTTAAATCATCACCATGCCGCCGTTCACGTGCAGGGTTTGACCCGTAACGTAACCGGCTTCATTGCTGGCGAGATAGACGGCGGCGGCGGCAATATCAGCCCCTTCGCCCAGGGCACCGGCCGGGATTTTCGACAGGATACCTTCGCGTTGCTGCTCATTGAGCACATCGGTCATCGGCGAGGCGATGAAGCCCGGCGCGATGCAGTTGACGGTGATATTGCGCGAGGCGACTTCCTGCGCCAGCGCCTTGGAGAAGCCGATCATGCCGGCCTTGGAGGCCGCATAGTTGGTCTGCCCCGCATTGCCCATGACCCCCACCACCGAGGTGATGCCGATGATGCGACCGTGGCGGCGCTTCATCATGCCCTTCACGGCGGCACGCGACAGGCGGAAATAGGATTCGAGATTGACCTTGATCACCGCGTCCCAGTCCTCATCCTTCATGCGCAGGATCAGGCCGTCCTTGGTAATCCCCGCATTGGCCACAAGGATGTCGAGCGGCGAACCGGCCGCCGCTTCGGCCTTGGCGATCAGGCCATCGACCTCAGCCGGGTCCGACAGGTTACAGGCGGCGACGAAGGCGCCTTCGCCCAGTTCGGCGGCCAGTTCCTGAAGCACGGCTTCGCGCGTACCGGACAGCACGACCTTGGCCCCTTGCTTATGCAGGGCACGGGCGATCTGCGCCCCCAGCCCGCCGGTGGCCCCGGTCACAAGCGCCGTCTTGCCGGTCAGTTCAAACATAGGTGTCTCCTGTGAGAAGGAAGAATAAAATCAGAGGCTCTTGGCAAACGCTTCAAAATCCGCCGCGCCGTTCAGCGCCACGGCTTCAGAGTCGGGGGCCAGACGCTTGATCATGCCGCTCAGCACCTTGCCCGCGCCAAGCTCGGCAAACCGCGTCACGCCGCCATCCTGCGCCAGCCACTGCACCGACTCGCGCCAGCGCACGCGGCCGGTCACCTGCTCGATCAGCAGCGGCGCAAACTGCGCCTTGTCGCCGACCGGCTGGGCCGTGACATTGGCCACCAGCACGGACTTCGGGTCATGGAAGGTGGTCTTGGACAGGGCCTCAGCCATTTCCTCGGCCGCCGGCTGCATCAGCGGGCTGTGGAACGGGGCAGACACATTGAGCAGCATGGCCTTGGCCCCCAGTTCCTTGGCTTTTTCGACCGCCAGATCGACGGCTGCCTTTTCACCGGAAATGACCACCTGCCCGGCATTATTGTCATTGGCGACGACGACTACACCCGCCGCACGTCCGGCTTCGCAGGCGGCTTCGGCCAGGGCCAGATCGGCCTTGGCCCCGATCAGGGCCGCCATAGCGCCCTGCCCCACCGGCACGGCGCGCTGCATGGCCTGACCGCGCAGTTTCAGCAGTCTGGCCGCATCCGCAAGCGTCAGCACCTCCATCGCCGCCAGCGCCGAATATTCACCCAGCGAGTGACCGGCGCAGAAAGCGGCCTTCGACACATCAACCCCGAAATCCGCCTTCAGCACGCGAACAACCGCCAGCGATACAGCCATCAGGGCGGGCTGCGCATTTTCGGTCAGGGTCAGGTCGGCTTCCGGGCCTTCGCGCATCAGCCTGAGCAGGTCCTGCCCCAACACCTCGTTGACTTCGCCGAAGACCTCACGGGCAGCCGCGAAATTATCGAACAGCTCGCTCCCCATGCCGACGCTCTGAGAGCCCTGTCCCGGAAAAACGAATGCCAGAGTCATGTAATGCCTTGTCCCGACCAGTTAATTGGAGCGGCATGGGTTAGGGCAATCCGCCCCCAAGGGCAAGAGGCTTGCGCCCCGCCCCGACGGACACCGCTGATCTGATCGACATGAAAAACGGTTGTAGGTGACCGCAAATATTCGTAAAGATAGAAGCGTTAAACAAGCGGCCGGGGCCGTCCAGAGGGGAATATAAGGGGGATTTCATGCGCTTATTGAAAAGCAGCGTCTTTGCGGGCGTTCTGGCAATCTGCGCCTTTTCGGCAGCGGCCGAGGCCGATCCGGCAAACACGCTGGGCGCGCCACCGCCGCTCACCGCGTTCAGTAAGCTTCCTGATATTGATAAGGTCGCCCTGTCGCCCGACGGGAAGCGCATAGCCCTGATCAAGGGGCTGGGGGCGCAACGTCTGTTGCTGGATATTGACCTTGAAAAGGATGAATTCAAAGCGCTGAAGGTCGGCGATGTGAAGGTCCGCTCCCTGTTTTGGGGGGATGAGACGCGCATCATCCTGATTTCGTCGCAATCAGTGGATCTGCGCGACTTTGTCGGCGGCAAGGATGAGTATTATTCGGGTCAGATACTCGATTTGCCGCGCAACAAAACCTTAACCCTGTTTGGTAAGACGGACGGTTTTTATCGTATCGTCATGGGCGATTATAACCGCATCAAGGTCAAAGACGCGTACCGAGTTACCGCCTCTAACGTCAAGATTGAGGGCGAAGGCCTGCGCAGTCTGTATAGTTTCGATCTGAATACCGGACGCGGGCATCAGATGGACGAAGTGCCCCATCACGTCCAGAACTGGATCGTGCGTCCGGATGGCGAGATCATGGCGCGGGCCGAATATGATCGTGACACCAGGGTGTGGACGCTGCGTTACCGGCAGAATGGCAAGTATCGTGCGATCTACTCGGAAAAGCAGTTGCTGGACGCGCCGTCTCTTGTGGGACGCGGCCGCGATGACGAATCGGTGCTGGTCTATATCAATGCTGGCGAAAAGGCTGGCAACTATTACGAAGTCTTCCCGGATGGCCGGTTCAGCGAGCCTCTGGATACCAAGGGCAGCAATGTCGGCACCTTCTATCATCCGGCAACGAGAAAGCTGGCGGGATTTATAAACTACAACCCCGATGGCCCCGTCTATACCTTCTTTGCCGCCGATCTGGCCAACCTGCCGCGTCTGATCGAAAAAGGGATGCCGGACTATACCTATCGCACTCTTGAAGATGTTTCGGATGATGGCAAGAAGATTATTGTCTATGGCGAAGGCCCCGGCGATCCCGGCTCCTACTACTTTATCGACTACACCACCAGAAGCTTCAAGATCGTAGGGCAGACGCGCCCCGAAGTGCCCGCGGAATGGGTCGCCGAAAAACGCAAGGTGACCTATAAGGCGGCGGATGGGCTGGAGATTCACGGCTATCTGACCCTGCCGCCGGGTCGGGAAGCGAAAAACCTGCCGCTTATCGTGCTGCCGCACGGCGGGCCAGAGTCCTATGACGACATCAGCTACGACTGGATGTCTCAGGCCATCGCCTCGCGCGGTTATGCGGTCCTGCAACCCAATTTCCGCGGTTCCAGCGGCTATGGCGAGGCCTTTACGGAAAAGGGTTATGGCGAATGGGGCCGCAAAATGCAGACCGACCTGTCGGACGGTGTGCGCTATCTGGCCAAGGAAGGCACGATCGACGCGAAGCGCGTTTGCATCGTCGGTGCGTCCTACGGTGGCTATGCGGCCATGGCGGGCGCGACGCTTGATCCCGGCGTCTATCGCTGCGCCAGCGGCATTGCGCCTGTCACCAATCTCAAGAAGATGATCGCTTACGAAGAAGAGTCCGTCGGCTATGATAAAAAGGCTCGGAAGGTGCTCTACTGGAAGCGTTTTCTGGGCGACGAAAGCCGCTGGGCGGAGGTGTCTCCGGACCTGAAAGCGGCCAATGTCACCATCCCCATCCAACTGATCCACGGCAAGGACGACACGGTCGTGCCGATTGACCAGAGCTACCGGATGCGCGACGCCCTGAAAAAAGCCGGTAAGGAGGTGGATCTGATCCTGCTCAAGGAAGAGGATCACTGGCTGTCGCGTGAAGCATCCCGCGTGCAGACCATGGACGCCGTGGTCAGCTTTATCGAAAAGCACAACCCGGCCTATTAGCTTTACGTCCGAGAGCACACGACTTTAGCAAAAAAGCGGTGCTTGTATGCTTAAGTTGACATATAGTTTCTTCGTGAGGGGACTTTGTTAAGGGGAAAATCATGCCATTTATCAATCGTCGGCACGCTATGGGTCAGCTTTTGTCCGCTAGCAGTCTGCTGACTGCTGTTCCGCTGGCAGTAGACGCTTCTACGGCGAGGGCGGCTGAGTCCCCTCGGCCGGCCATATCAGTGTACGGACGGTTGCCCGACATGTCTGAGGTCACGCTATCGCCGGACGGCAAGCGGGTGGGCTTTATTAGGAACATCAAGGGGCAGCTGGTCCTGATGGATTACGAGATCACGCCCGGCAAGCTGAACTTCATGCCCATCGCGGACATGAAGGTGCGTGATTTGACATGGGCCGACAATGATCGGTTACTCGTGACATCCTCCGTGACGGCTGATCTGGTCAGATTTATCGGAGACAAGAACGAATATTCGCGCGCTCATATCGTAGATGTAAAAGCGCGTACCTCTTTGCTGCTTTACGAAAATCTGAAGGACTACTACCCGATAGTCATAGGCAGCCTTGGGCGCATTTCGATCAACGGTAGACCCCATGTGACCGCCTCGAACGTGCGGTTTGGCGCTGAGGTTTTTTACAGCCTGTTGGCTTTCGACACCACCACAGGCCGTTACACCAAAATGGATGAAGGAAAGGAACACGTCCTTAATTGGGTTTATAAACCCGACGGTACTCTAATCGCGCGTTCGGAGTACAAGCAGAGCGAAAAATTGTGGCGCCTGCGCTATCTCAACACCCTGTGGACCACCATTTACGAAGAGGTGTTCGCCGAACTGGAGCGCCCGTTCCTGGTTGGACGAGGTCGCGCTGAAGACAGTCTGCTGGTCCGGTTTAACGGTGGCAAGTGGGACGGAAAATATATCGAATTTTCACGAGACGGTACACCGAGCGAACCAACCACACTTACAGGAGACAATGTGTCTCCTCTCATTCATCCAGCCTCAAAACGGCTTGTCGGTTTTGTAAGGCGCAACCCTGAAGGCAATGAATACGAATTTTTTGACCCATTGCTCGAAAAATTGCATAATGAAACCAATGCTCTGCTCGAAGGCAGTACCGTCACGCGGGTAATGTCGCGTGCGGATGATCCCCGTAAGCTGATTGCCTACAGCGAAGCCGTTGACGACGCCGGAAGCTATTACTTCATCGACTTCACGACCGGCCAGAATAAGCTGGTAGGACAAACCCGTGCGGATTTGCCGGCCGAGTGGATCGCCCCCAAAAGCGAACTCACCTACAAGGCAGCAGACGGCCTCAGCATTCATGGCTATCTGACTCTGCCCCCGGCCCCGGCGCTCAAGGGCCGTGACCCGAAGAACCTGCCCCTGGTGGTTTTACCGCACGGCGGTCCGCAAAGTGCTGATGAGATCGGTTTCGACTGGTGGTCACAGGCACTGGCCTCACGCGGATACGCTGTGCTGCAACCGAACTTCCGTGGTTCCGACGGTTACGGTCAGGAGTTTGTCGAGAAGGGCTACGGTGAGTGGGGTCGCAAGATGCAAACCGACCTCAGCGATGGTGTGCGCCACCTCGCAAAGGAGGGCATTATTGACGCCAGGCGCGTTGCCATCACCGGCGCCTCCTACGGCGGTTATGCGGCCATGGCGGGGGTAACGCTCGACCCTGGAATCTACCGCTGTGCGGTAGCTGTAGCCGGCGTATCCAACCTGAAGGCCATGATGGACTGGGAATTCAAGGAAACAGGTCGCCGACTAAGCCCAACGCTTCAATACTGGAATCGCTTTATGGGCGACAAAAGCCTGTGGGACGCTGCGTCCCCTGATTTGCACGTGGACAAATGCGATGTCCCGGTTTTGCTCATCCACGGTAAGGACGACGATGTGGTCCCGATAGAACAAAGCCAGCGTATGCAAAGAGCTATGCAAAAGGCCGGGAAACCGATAGAAATGCTCGTCCTTGCCGGTGAGGATCACTGGCTGACCACAGAAGCGACACGCCTTCAGATGCTTGAAGCGACCATCGCCTTCATTGAAAAGCATAACCCACCAGCCTGAGACGATTCTGACTTGCAAAGCGCAAGCTCTTAAGTTGCGATAAGCAAGTCAAATCCGGTCAGATTATCTGAGCCAAGGGCGGCAAACCGTCGTATAAGGCGTTACAAATTCAATGGAGACGTCCCATGATCACCCGTGCCGCTCTGATTGCCGCCGCCTTCGCCCTCACCGCCGCCTCGCCCGCCCTTGCCGCGCTTAAGGTGGGCGACAAGGCTCCCGACTTCATGGTCAAGGCCGCCACCAATGGCAAGGTTCATGATTTTTCGCTGAAATCGGCCCTGAAGCAGGGCCCGGTGATCGTGTACTTCTATCCCAAGGCCTTTACCGGTGGCTGTTCGCTGGAGGCGCGTCAGTTTTCCGAGAACATGGACAAGTTCGCCGCCAAAAAGATCAGCGTTGTGGGCCTTTCGGCGGATGATGTGCCGACGCTTCAGAAGTTCTCGACCGCGGACTGCGGCGGCAAGTTCCCGGTGGGCTCCGACAAGGGGGCCAAGATTGCTGAAAAATACGACGCCAAGCTGCCGGCGGTGCCGATGTCGGGCCGCGTTTCCTACGTGATCGGCAGGGATGGCAAGATCACTTTCGTGCATGACTCGAAAGACGCCGCCACCCACGTCCCCAGCCTGCTGGCCGCCGCGAATGGCCTGAAATAACGGCTTTTCCTTATCTGACTTGATTATGCGGGCGTTATAGACTATAGCGCCCGCTTCGCTTGCGTGGTGGTCATCCCTCATTGTGAGGAGCCATGATCCATCGTGTGTCCGGGACTTCCGCCCGAATGCGCGCCACCCCGCTCAACGGAAGAGGACCAAATGGCACTTTATGAACACGTCGTGCTCGCACGGCAGGACATTTCGCCGCAACAGGCGGAAGGTCTCAACGATACCCTCAAGGCGCTGATCGAAGAACTGGGCGGCTCGGTCGCCAAGATCGAATACTGGGGTCTGCGCAACCTCACCTACCGCGTGAAGAAGAACCGCAAGGCGCACTACTCGCTGCTGGCCATTGATGCGCCGGCCGCCGCCGTGAAGGAAATGGAACGTCAGTTGTCGATCAACGAAGACGTCATCCGCTTCCTGACCGTTCGCGTCGAAGAGCTGGATCTGGAACTGTCGCCGGTTCTGTCGCGTCGTGACCGTCCGGAGCGCGCTGAGCGTTCCGAACGTGCTGAATTCGCTGAGCAATAAGGAGATCTGAAGATGGCTGAAGACACTATCGCCGCCACTCCGGGCGCTCCCGTCGGCTCCGCTCCGGCTCGTCGTCCGTTTTTCCGCCGCCGCAAGGTGTGCCCGTTCTCCGGCGCCAACGCCCCGAAGATCGACTACAAGGACGTGAAGCTGCTGCAACGCTACATCTCCGAGCGCGGCAAGATCGTGCCGTCGCGCATCACCGCTGTGTCGCAAAAGAAGCAACGTGAACTGGCCAAGGCCATCAAGCGCGCCCGCTTCCTGGCACTTCTGCCCTACGTCGTGAAGTAAGGAGACGCACCCATGAAAGTTGTTCTCCTGGAACGCGTTGAAAATCTGGGCGTTATCGGTGACGTCGTGTCGGTTAAGGACGGCTTTGCCCGTAACTTCCTGCTGCCGCGTCACAAGGCCCTGCGCGCCACGACCGCCAATCTGAAGTTCTTTGAAGCTCAGAAGGAACAGATCGTCGCCCGTAACGCCGCCGCTCGCTCGGCTGCCGAAACGCAAGGCGCCGAACTCGACGGTCAGCAGTACGTGATCATCCGTCAGGCGGGTGAAACCGGTCAGCTCTACGGTTCGGTCACCGGCCGTGACGTCGCCGACGCGGTCGCCGAAACCGG
>NZ_JAIWNX010000088.1 GCF_020217185.1 Asticcacaulis sp. | reverse complement strand
CGGCAAGGTCGAGCGCAATCAGATCGTTCTCGACACCCCGATCAAGACCCTCGGCCTGCACACCCTCAAGGTGCGCCTGCATGCCGAAGTCACGATCTCGATCACGGTCAACGTCGCGCGTTCGGCTGAAGAGGCCGAGCGTCAGGCCGCGGGCGAAAACGTTATCGCCTCGCAGTTTGAAGAAGACCGTCTGGCTGATGAAGCCGCCGCTGCCGACCTTCTCGAAGGCGGTGCCGGTCAGGCCATCGAAGAGTCGTACGAGTACTAATCGATCCTTTAAACGGTCGAAAGAAACCCCCTGAGTCCCGCACTCAGGGGGTTTTTTCGTGTCTGCTCGCCAACACGGCGCCAGCCCTCTCATAAAAACGTCACATTTCGGCAACGTCACGACGGTATCTGTCGTCTCGCATACGAGAACGTCCCTTTTCTGAACGGTGTCTAAACACCGCTTATTTTTGACACCTCAGATAATTCCGGAAACCTCCAGGATAAAAGGCGCTCTAAAATCATCGTTATCAAATTTTGACGCATGCGTCACAAAAGCGCGTTACACGGTTTGAGGTCTTCCGCACCTGATCTGAAGGCCCAAACCCGGCGTCTTCACATGTGACAAACTTGTGTCAACACTCACCTGAGCGACGGGCATCCCATGCCAGTCTGACTGGCGAAGCGCCTTCGCCAAACCCGTTTCCAGCTCAGAGTGGTGCCCTATGACCTTATCCACGCGCAAACTCCGTCTCCGCCAACGCCTGCTGAAGGTGAGCAGCGTTATCGCCCTCTCGCTTTCGGCCTCACCCCTGCTGACCTCGACTGCTCTGGCCCAGTCCGCCGCCGAGGAGGCCACCGAGGTCGTGGTGACCGGGTCGCGAGTCAAACGCTCAAAGCTCGAAACCCTCGCCCCGGTGGACGTCATCAAGAGCGAAACCCTTCAGAGCATGGGCTCGACCGAGCTGGCCGAGGGTCTGTCGCGTCTGGCCCCCTCCATCTCCTTCCCGCGCCCGGCAGTCACCGACGGCACCGACAGCGTGCGCCCGGCGACCTTGCGTGGCCTGAGCCCGGATCAGACCCTCGTCCTGATCAATGGCAAGCGCCGTCACGCTTCGGCGCTGGTCAATATCAACGGCTCTGTCGGGCGTGGTTCGGCGGCGGTCGATCTCAACACCATTCCCGAAGCCGCACTCGGCACCGTCGAAATCCTGCGCGATGGCGCTTCGGCGCAGTACGGCTCCGATGCGATTGCCGGCGTGATGAACCTGCGCCTGCGCGAAGCGTCCAGAGGCGGCTCTGTCACCCTGTCTGGCGGCTATTACAACACGCGGGTCAAGACGGCTAACACCTGGTATAACCGCAGCGATGGCGAAAGCCTGTCTCTGAGCGGCTGGGTCGGCCTGCCTCTGCTCGACGACGGCTTCCTGACCCTTTCCGGTGAATATAAAGACCGCAAACCCACCTCGCGCGGCGGCCTCGATACCCGTGTCACCCCGGCAGCCATCAAGTCGCGCTATGGCGACCCGCAGGAGCGCGGCCTGACCCTGTTTGCCAATGCGGGAAAGGCAATCAATGATGTGTGGTCGGCCTATGGCTTTGCCGGCTATCAGGACCGCCGTAACGACAGCGCCGCCAACTACCGCAACCCGACCAATTCCGGCAATGTGGCTGCCATCTATCCGGACGGCTTCCTGCCCATCATTCAGGTCCACACCAAGGACATGTCAGCCACAGGCGGGGTGAAAGGCAGCCTCGGTGGCTGGGATGCCGATTTCAGCCTGACCTTCGGCGACAATAAGCTGGATTACGCAACGGCCAATAGCGTCAACGCCTCCTACGGCACGGCCTCAAAGACGTGGTTCTATTCAGGCTCACTCGACTATAGCCAGACCGTCTTCAATGCCAGCTTTGTCCAGCCCTTCGACATCGGCCTGTATAAGCCGCTGAACGTAGCCTGGGGCCTTGAAGCGCGCGGCGAAACCTACAAGATCAAACAGGGCGAGGAGCAGTCGTGGGCCAAGGGGCCGCTCAGCGCGCCGCAGGGGGCTCAGGGCTTCCCCGGCCTGTTCCCGCAGAACGTCGCCGATGTGGACCGTCACAATTTCGGGGCCTATCTCGACCTTGAAACCAGCCTTACCGAAAAGCTGTCGGGCAGTATCGCCGTTCGCTACGAAGACTATTCCGATTTTGGTGATAACACCTCGGCTAAGATCGCTGCGCGTTACGACTTTACGCCCGCCTTCGCCATCCGCGGTTCGGCCTCGACCGGCTTCCGCGCCCCGTCCCTGCAACAGCAGTATTTCTCTTCGACCGCCACCAATTTCGTCAGCGGCGTCCCCCTGCTGATCACCACCTTCCCGGCCACCAGTTCGGTCGCCAAGGCGCTGGGGGCCGCGCCTCTGGAGGCCGAAACCTCAAAAAATCTGGCGCTGGGCTTCGTCTTCCACAGCGGGCCGTTTGAGCTGACCCTCGACACCTACAAGATCGAAATCGAAGACCGCATCGTCCTGACCGAAAACCTGATCGGCCGAAGCGGCACGACCATCACCAACCAAGGTGTCTTCAACCTCTTGTCGCCCTATGGGGTGGACGCCGCCCGCTTTTTCATGAACGGTGTGGACACAACGACCAAGGGCATCGACCTCGTGGCACGTTATCGCCTGCCCACAGCAGGCTTCGGAACCTACGATTTCAGCCTCGCCTATAACCACGGGGAGACGGATATTGACCGCTTCCCGGCCATCAATACGCTGTCGAGCCTGCCCTCGCCCCCGGCCCTGTTCGCGCGCGTCAATCAGAACCTGTTGTCCAGTTCGACGCCGGAGGACAAGCTGAACGCCGCCATCGACTGGAAACTGGGCAAGTGGTCGGCGGGCGTGTCGGCCGTTTCCTACAGTTCGGTTCTGGTCGCGCAGTCGAACGCCGCCTTCGATTTTGAAACCGGCGACAAGACGGTGGTCAATGTGTCGGGCAACTACAAGTTCGACAACGGCGTCACTTGGGCCGTAGGCATCGACAATATCGGCGACGTCTATCCCAATCAGACGCCACTGACGACGCTCTCAGGCACACTGACGCCGACCGCCAGCACGCAATATAACGGCGGTGCCGCCTTCAGCGCCCGCTCACCCTTCGGCTTCAACGGGCGCTATCTCTACACGCGCCTCACCAAGTCGTGGTGAGCCAGACCGTCTGCCGTATGGTCAGGCCCCGTTCTCAACGGCGGGGCCTTTCAGGGCTTCCGGAGCCTTTTCTGCCGCGGGTTTCGTTTTAAACTTTACCTGATCCACGACTGCATTTAATTTCAGACGCAATCATATCGGGTTGCGCTGCGCCTATAAGCAGACACCCAAAAAGGGAAATCAGCTAACAGGCGTATTTTCCTTTTGAATTCGCTCTCGTCTGGGTCTAAAGGCAGGACGGGTGCGCTCACGCATCGTAATAAATCTTTACAGTCAAGTGAGCTGTTTCACCGGAATCTGGCTTGCATTCTGTCGCAATGCAAAAGATTTTCGCTGTTAACGGTCGTGATCAGGATTGCTCATGAAAAAGATCGAAGCTGTTATCAAACCCTTCAAGCTGGATGAAGTGAAGGAAGCCCTTCAGGAAATCGGCGTGCAGGGTATGACCGTTCTGGAAGCCAAGGGCTACGGCCGCCAGAAAGGACATTCCGAACTCTACCGGGGTGCGGAATATGTTGTTGATTTTCTGCCGAAGATCAAAATTGAACTCGTGGTTGCCGACGATCTGGCACCGGCCGCACTTGAGGCCATCCAGACCGCGGCGCGCACAGGCAAGATTGGCGACGGCAAGATTTTTGTGAGCGACGTCATTGATGTCGTTCGCATCCGCACCGGGGAGTCCGGACCGCAAGCGGTCTGATCCTCCCCAAACTACCCAACCAAAAACCCAGGGCGTCAAAAAATGACCGCAGCAGACATTCTCAAGCTCATCAAGGAAAAGGACGTCAAGTACGTTGACGTTCGCTTCACCGACGTTCGCGGCAAGATGCAGCATGTGACCTTCGACATCGATCTCGTCGATGAAGACTTCCTCAATGACGGCACCATGTTCGACGGTTCGTCGATCGCCGGCTGGAAGGCCATCAACGAATCCGACATGAAGCTGCGCCCGGACCTGAAGACGGCCTATATCGACCCCTTCTATCAGCAGACGACCCTCTTCCTGTTCTGCGACGTCATCAATCCGGACACCAACGAGCCCTATAACCGCGACCCGCGCTCGATCGCCAAGAAGGCGCTCGCCTACGTGCAGTCGGCCGGTATCGGCGACACCGTCTATTTCGGTCCGGAAGCCGAATTCTTCCTGTTCGACGACGTCCGCTGGTCGATCGCCCCGAACAACACTGGCTTCTCCTTCGACTCGTCGGAACTGCCGATCAACTCGGCCAAAGAATACGCCGAAGGCAATATGGGTCACCGTCCGGGCCCGAAGGGCGGCTACTTCCCGGTCAACCCGGTGGACTCGTGCCAGGACCTGCGCGGCGAAATGCTCGCCGTCATGGGCGAACTGGGCATGGAACCGGAAAAGCACCACCACGAAGTGGCCCCGGCCCAGCACGAGCTTGGCCTGAAGTTCTCGGACATGCTGACCATGGCCGACCGTACGCAGCTCTACAAGTACGTCGTGCAGAACGTCGCCCACGCCTACGGCAAGACCGCGACCTTTATGCCGAAGCCGATGTTCGGTGACAACGGTTCGGGTATGCACGTCCACCAATCGATCTGGAAGAACGGCAAGCCGCTGTTCGCCGGCGACAAGTATGCCGGTCTGTCGGACCTGTGCCTGTGGTACATCGGCGGCATCATCAAGCACGCCAAGGCCATCAACGCCTTCGCCAACCCGACGACCAACTCCTACAAGCGTCTGGTTCCGGGATACGAAGCCCCGGTGAAGCTGGCCTATTCGTCGCGTAACCGTTCCGCCTCGATCCGTATTCCGTGGGTCTCCTCGCCGAAGGGCAAGCGTATCGAAGCGCGCTTCCCCGATCCGCTGGGCAACCCCTACCTGACCTTCACCGCCCTGCTGATGGCCGGTCTCGACGGTATCGAAAACCGTATCGATCCGGGCCCCGCGGCCGACAAGAACCTGTACGACCTGCCGCCGCAAGAGCAAAAGGCCGTGCCGGAAGTCTGCGGCAGCCTGCGTGAAGCCCTCGACAACCTCGACAAGGACCGCGCCTTCCTCAAGAAGGGTGGCGTGTTCGACGACGACTTCATCGACTCCTACATCGAACTGAAGATGGAAGAAGTGATGGCCTTCGAACTGCGTCCGCACCCGATCGAGTTCGAGATGTACTACAAGGGCTAAGCTGAACATCTCCCTGCAAAGGGTTGATTTCAAAGAACAAGTCGCTCCTGAAAAGGGGCGGCTTGTTTGCGTTTGGCGATCCAAACCGCCACCCGATACCGTTACGTCAAGCCGGGTGGAAATTTAATTTCAAATGATACCTTTATCGTATCACATGATACCAAAACGTTTTTCTGGGTTTGCGCGTTTCAGACGGCCATATTGACACATAAATGACGCATTGCGCCTCGCGACGCCCGCTCCTCGCCTCAAGTCTTAATAAAACCCTTTGCGAAACAATCGGATGGCGGCACTCTTCGCCAGTGCAACATCCGCTTATCCAAGGGGGATAACTTGAAAACGTGGATTAAATTCTCAAAGGTGCTTGCGGCCTCCGCAGCCCTCCTCATGACGGCTCCGGTCGTCACCGTCGCCCACGCGGCGGCTGTCACTTCCGAAGCTGCGGTTTCGGAAGCGGCCCCGGCCTCAGAGGCTGCTCCGGCTGAAGCGGCTGCGGCCGAAGCGCCGGCTCCGGCCCTGCTCGCTCACCAGAAGCCGCTGGAACTGGACCTTGCGTCCTCGTCCTTCGTCTTCCTTTCGACCGCCCTCGTGCTGATGATGACCCTGCCGGGTCTGGCCCTGTTCTACGGCGGTATGGTGCGTAAGAAGAACGTCATCGCCACCGTGACGCAATCCGTCGCCGTGTCGTGCGTCGCGGGCATCCTGTGGTATGTCGTCGGCTACAGCCTGTCCTTCGGGGTGGCTGACAAAGCGCTGTTCGGTCTTCCGGCCGAGACCGTCAACAAGTTTATCGGCGGTTTCGATACGGTCCTGCTGAAGGGCGTCACCAAGGATACGGCTTTCAATCTGGCCCCCGGCCTGCCTGAAATGCTGTGGATCTCCTATCAGATGACCTTTGCCATCATCACCCCGGCCCTGATCACCGGCGCCTTTGCCGAGCGTATCAAGCTGTCGGGTCTGCTGTTGTTCATGGCCCTGTGGTCGGTCTTCGTCTACGCGCCGATCTGTCACCAGGTCTGGGGCGGCGGCTTCATGGGCAGCATGGGCGTGCTCGACTTCGCCGGTGGCGCCGTTGTTCACGTCAACTCCGGTGTAGCTGGTCTGGTTGCGGCCCTCTTCCTTGGCCGTCGTAAGGGTTATGGCACCGAAGAAATGGCGCCGAACAACCTGATCTTCGTCATGATCGGTGCCGCGCTCCTGTTCGTTGGCTGGATCGGCTTCAACGCTGGCTCGGCTTGGACTCCGGACGGCATCGGTGCGGCCGCCCTGCTCAACACGATCCTGGCGGCACTGGCTGCGGCCCTGTCGTGGAAGCTGGTCGAATGGACCATCCGTCGTAAGCCGTCGCTGCTGGGCATTCTGTCCGGTCTCGTGGCTGGTCTGGTCGCCATCACCCCGGCTGCGGGCTTCGTCAACCCGACGGGCGCCCTGATCATCGGCCTGATTGCGGGTCCGGTCTGCTACGTCTTCGCTTCGTGGGTCAAGAAGCTGCTCGGCTATGATGACTCGCTGGACGCCTTCGGCATCCACGGCGCGGGCGGTGCCCTCGGCGCGGTCCTGACCGGCGTATTCGCCGATCCGGCGATCAACAGCCTGTCGGAAGGTGCCAGCGTCGGTACGCAGATCATGGGTCTGGTCTATACCATCCTGTGGTCGGCCATCGGCACCCTCGTCATCCTCGTCATCTGCAAGTTCACTACGGGCCTGCGCGTGTCGGAAGCGGATGAAGAAGCGGGTCTCGACTCGGCTCTGCATGACGAAGTGCATCACTAATAGTTAAATACAAACTACGTGATATAGATGGAGCGCCTTCGGGCGCTCCATTTTTTATATCGTACAGTCTATGTAGTTTCCATGAATACAATTCTTTTAAATTTTGCATTTTTGATACACTATCTTTGTTTATTGAATGGGTAGTGGAAATTTCTTTTCTTGCATGTACTATGAAAGCCATGGCGTCACAAAAATTCTATAGCGCCAATACTGTGCAGGAGAAGCGTTCAGGTGGCCCCATAAAAAATGAGGAAGTCATCATGAAAAAAGTAATTATCATTGCCGCAGCCACTACGGCCCTGTTCACAGCGGGTGCCGCCTCGGCCGAAGGTACGGTCAGCTATAATGTCGGGGTTACGTCCGACTACGTCTGGCGTGGCGTCACCCAGACTGACGAAAATGCGGCTATTCAGGGCGGCATCGATTACACCAACGGCATGTTTTACGCCGGCACCTGGGCGTCCAACGTCGATTTCGGTGGCAAGGCCGACTATGAGCTGGACCTTTACGCTGGGGTAAAGCCCATAGCGGGTAATTTTACCTTCGACATCGGCGTTCTGGCCTATCTCTATCCGCAGGAAGACGACCTGAATTTCGAGGAAGTCAAACTGGGCGTTAGCCACCCCCTCGGCAAGGGCACCATCGGTGCAGCGGCCTATTTCAACACAGATGACAATTTCGAAGACTATTTCGAAGTCAACGCCGCCTATCCTCTGACCGATAAGGTGTCCGTTTCCGGCGCATTTGGTGACTATGGCACCTACAATACCTGGAACCTCGGCGGGGCCTACGCCCTCACCTCCAACCTGTCTGTGGACCTGCGTTACCACGATACCGACGTCGATACGCGCTACAGCGACGAACGTGTCGTGCTCAGCCTGAAGGCCGCGTTTTAAGGCGTGAAGCCGGTTTGATCAGGAAACCGCCCTCTGCTCGCGCGGGCGGTTTCTCAGGCTGAGACCGATTCGCTTTTTGCGCACTGCGGCGCAAAAGTAACGCTGCGCCGCAGAAAAACCTCGCCACATTTGCAACACACAGAAAAGAGAACCCGATTCAATTCGAATTTTTATTATTTAAAATCAATTATATAATTGATATTAGCGTGTGTGAATATCGCGTTAGAGATTCGTGACAATTTTACATCAAGCGCCACCAAACCTTCCGCAGGGGGTAGTACGCAGCGTAAAAATTGCTACATTAAACTTCGATTTACACCGCAGTTGCGTACTGCGGGCTATAATCTGAACCATAAAACAGGATACAGATCATGAAGAAGTTCCTCCTCGCCGCTACGATCGCCGCCAGCGCTCTGGTCGCCGGTGCCGCCTCCGCCGAAGGCGCCCTCAGCTACAACATCGCCGCCACCAACAACTATGTCTGGCGCGGCGTCACGCAGACAGACAAGGAAGCCGCTGTTCAGGGTGGCATCGACTACACCAACGGTTCCTTCTACGCCGGCACCTGGGCTTCGAACGTCGATTTCGGTTCAGACGCTTCGCTGGAAGTTGATCTGTATGCCGGCGTGAAGCCGACCGTCGGCAACTGGTCATTTGACTTCGGCGCTATCTATTACGCCTATCCGGATGAAGACGCTCTGAACTTCGGCGAACTGAAGGCCGGCTTCACCCACCCGATGGGCAAGGGCACGATCGGTGCGGCGATCTACACCAACTGGGAAACGCTGGAAAACCCCTACTACGAACTGAACGCGGCCTATCCGCTGACCGACAAGTGGTCGGTTTCGGGTGCCATGGGCAAGTATGAGGCCTCTACGGGCGAATACACTACCTGGAACCTGGGTGCGGGCTACGCCCTGACCTCGAACCTGTCGCTCGACGTCCGCTATTGGGACACCGGCGATCACGATCTGGGCAAGAGCTTCGCTCGCAACCCCATGAAGGAACAGCTCGCCCTGACCATCAAGGCGGCGTTCTAAGCCTTCCGGCCAAGCCATCTGGCATTAAGCCACAGAAATCGGTCGCAAGCCCCTTGGGGTTTGCGGCCTTTTTGTTTATGGATTGTTCACGTCCTCCATCGCCTGTCGGATGGAAATTCACCGAATCGGTCCACAGTACGCGCATGTCCACTACGCCTCCCCAGCCCTCTCTCTTCGGCGGCGACGCCCCCGTGCCTCAGACGGATACGCCTGCCATGCCTGCTGCCAAACCCACCCCGTCCAAAGCTGAGCCCGTCAAGGCCTCGCCTGTCGCCGCCAGCAAGCCGTCCGCCATGACCGCCGAAGGTTATGGCGCAGATGCGATCGAGGTGCTGGAAGGGCTGGAACCGGTGCGCAAGCGTCCGGGCATGTACATCGGCGGCACTGACGAAAAGGCGATGCACCACCTGTTCGCCGAAGTGCTCGACAACGCCATGGACGAGGCTGTCGCCGGTCACGCCAAGGCCATCTGGGTCGAACTGGACGCCGACGGCTATCTGTCGGTACGCGATGATGGTCGCGGCATCCCCGTCGATCCGCACCCCAAATACCCCGGCAAGTCGGCGCTGGAAGTCGTCATGACCGTCCTGCACTCCGGCGGCAAGTTCTCCGGCAAGGCCTATGAAACCTCCGGCGGTCTGCACGGCGTCGGCGTCTCGGTGGTCAATGCCCTGTCCGAAACACTGGAAGTAACGGTGTGGCGCGACGGTTTTGAATGGCAGCAGGTCTTTTCGCGTGGCCTCAGTCAGGGGCCCATTCAGCAGATTGCGCCGTCGAAGAAGCGCGGGACACGCGAACGCTTCAAGCCGGATGAAGAGATTTTCGGCGTCGGCGCGCACTTCAAACCGGCGCGCCTGTACCGCATGGCGAAAGCAAAAGCCTATCTGTTCCGCGGCGTACAAATCCACTGGAAGTGCGACCCCAGCCAGATCAGCGACCATACGCCGGCTGAAGACAAGTTCTACTTTCCCA
>NZ_JAIWNX010000087.1 GCF_020217185.1 Asticcacaulis sp. | reverse complement strand
ACGGGCTGGCCGACTATCTGGCTGAGCGCGTTCAGGAGACGGAAACCGTCACCGACATCTTTTCCGGCCGCGTGGAACGGCAAGGTGAAGCCGGGGCCGTAGAGTGGGCCGTTACCTGGTCCGGGGCCGGGTTCGGTGAATTTGACGGCTTTACGCAGTCCTATTGTAACACCATCCCGACGCCTGACGGCGGCACGCACGAGGCGGGCCTGCGCGCCGCCCTCACCCGCTCGCTGAAGGCCTATGCCGATATGACCGGCGACAAGCGCGGCGGCATTATCACCGCCGAAGACGTGGTGGCACAAGCCGGCGTGGTCATCTCGGTCTTCATCAAGAACCCTGAGTTTCAGGGCCAGACCAAGGACCGCCTGTCGTCCAGCGAGGCTCAGCGTCTGGTCGAAAAGGCGCTGGCCGATCCGTTCGATCACTGGCTGATCAGTTCGCCAAAGCAGGCCGATCGCCTGTTGCAGTTCGTCGTCGAACGCGCCGAAGACCGCCTGAAAAAGCGCAAGGACAAGGAGGTGCAGCGCGCCTCAGCGACGCGCAAGCTGCGTCTGCCGGGCAAGCTGGCCGACTGCGCGCGTCAGGACGCCAATGGCACCGAACTGTTCATCGTCGAAGGCGACTCGGCTGGTGGTTCGGCCAAGCAGGCGCGTAACCGCAATACGCAGGCCATCCTGCCCCTGCGCGGCAAGATCCTCAACATCGCTTCGGCGACCGCCGACAAGGCCAAGTCCAATCAGGAACTGTCCGATCTGGGGCTGGCGCTGGGCGTACAGCCGGGGGCGCGCTTCAAGGAAGACGACCTGCGCTATGAGCGCATCGTCATCATGACCGACGCCGACGTGGACGGCGCGCACATTGCGTCACTGCTGATCACCTATTTTTACCGCACCATGCCGTCGATGATCCGCAATGGTCACCTCTATCTGGCCATGCCCCCGTTGTACCGCATCAGCCACGGCACCAAGATCGTCTATGCCAAGGACGACGCGCATCGACTTGAAATCCTTGAAAAAGAATTCAAGGGGAAGAAGCCCGAAATCGGCCGTTTCAAGGGTCTGGGCGAAATGATGCCGGCGCAACTCAAGGAAACGACCATGGACCCGAAGACGCGCACCCTGGCGCGCGTCACCTTACCGGAGAATGAGAGCGACATTGAGGATCTGGTCGAAACCCTGATGGGCCGTAAACCGGAACTGCGTTTCAAGTACATTCAGCAAAATGCCGAATTTGTCGGCGATGATCTGGACGTCTGAGCCGCCGCAGCGCAATAAATCTCTGTCCTTTTATGTAAAATCTGATACTAGAGGCCGCGAAGCCTTTACCGGCGTATTTATCGCCGTGTCCGCGCTTACGCGGCGGCTGATTTTTTTTCCTGCGACTGTCCGAAACGGCAACCCTTCAAAGCTGAATGACCAAATTTACCGATCTAGGCCTGAACCCCGATATCCTGAAAGCCGTGGCCGATACCGGCTACGATACGCCGACCGCCATTCAGGAACAGGCCATCCCCATTGCCCTGATCGGACTGGACGTTCTGGGGATCGCCCAAACCGGCACCGGCAAGACGGCGGCCTTTACCCTGCCGATGATCGAGAAGCTGGCTTCGGGGCGCTCGCGGGCCCGTATGCCGCGCGCCATCGTGCTGGCGCCGACGCGCGAACTGGCCGATCAGGTGGCCGAAGCCTTTGAGAAATATGCCAAATATTGCAAGCTGAACTGGGCTCTCCTGATCGGTGGCGTCTCCATGGCCGATCAGGTGGCCAAGCTGGACAAGGGCGTCGATGTGCTGATCGCTACGCCGGGCCGTCTGCTCGACCTGTTTGAGCGCTCCAAGGTGATGCTGAATGGCGTGCAACTGATGGTCGTTGATGAAGCCGACCGCATGCTCGACATGGGCTTCATTCCCGACATAGAGCGCATCTTCAAGCTGACGCCGCCGTCGCGTCAGACCCTGTTCTTCTCGGCGACCATGCCGCCGGAAATCACGCGCCTGACCGAGCAATTCCTGAAGAACCCGGTGCGTATCGAAGTCTCGCGCCCGGCAACGACCAACGAAAACATTACCCAGTACGTCTATCGCGTGCCGTCGGGAGACTCCAAATTGCTGGCCAAGGCCAAGCGGCTGGCCCTGCGCACCCTGATCGGGCAACTGGAGATCAATAACGGCATCGTCTTCTGCAACCGCAAAACCGATGTCGATATCGTCGCCAAGTCGCTGTCGGTGCACGGTTTTAATGCCGCACCGATCCACGGCGATCTGGATCAGTCCCTGCGCATGAAGACGCTCGATGCCTTCCGCAGCGGCGAGCTGAAACTGCTGGTGGCCTCGGACGTCGCGGCGCGCGGGCTCGATATCCCCAGCGTCAGCCATGTGTTCAACTTCGATGTGCCGCACCACGCCGATGACTATGTGCACCGTATCGGCCGCACAGGCCGCGCCGGTCGCACGGGTGAGGCCTACCTCATCCTCGCGCCCAACGATGAAAAGAACTACGACAAGGTTCTGAAGCTCATCAAGAAAGAGCCCAACCCGCTGGAGCTGGACGTCGATTGGAGCCCGCTGGCCGATGCGCGTCCGGAGCGGGAAAAGCCCGCGCGCGGTCGCGGTGAACGCACGGAGCGTGACCGTTCGGCTCGCCCGCGCCGTGAGCGTGGTCGCAAGAGCGAATCAACCCCTGAGGCCGTCGCCGAAGTCGTGGTCCCGGAAGAGGTCGTCGTGGACGCCGCTCCGCCTCCGGAGAAAAAAACGCGCCGCCGCAAATCTCCCGCGGCAGACACCCCGCCGCCGCGCGCAAAGGCGGTCTCTGACGATTTTCCGTTGAAAGACAATGAGGACAGCCTGCCCAAAGGTCCGGACGGTCAGGGTTTCGGCGGCCATGTGCCAGCCTTTATGCTGCGCAGCGCCTACCGCTGAGGGCAAGGGTAAAGCAAAATAAGTTCCCGCGTTAACCGCCTGTCAGAGAAATTGACTTAATGTGTTTCTCGTCACCCGATTCGTGACACAAGGAAGCCTTTATGAGCAACGACATAGAAGTGAGCGTTCGCAGTTCCAATGCCTATAGTCTGGCCGTGGAGGCCATTCGGCTGATGGAAGTGCACGGGGTCTGGCCGACGCCGCTCAATTATGAAATCTGGCTCTATGTCGCGGGCGATCCCAACTCGGCTCTGGCGCAGGAGATCCATCGCCTGATCGGTTCGGGTGAGAAGATTACCGAGGAAATCTCCGAAAGCCTCGCTTCGAAATTCATTTCCCGCCTCAAGCTAAATGATGAGGTGCGCGACGCAGGCCTGCGTCTGACGCGCGAGCTGGCCTCGGTCAGCGAAGTCATCAACGAAGCCCAGAAGGCGCAGAAAGACTATAACGAGACGCTCGAAGGCGCGCGCACCAGCATTGATGGGGATTCGGACGCACAACGCCTGCGCCAGCTTGTCGGGCGTCTGACGGATGCCACCTCGCAAATCCTCAACCAGCACGCCCATTTCGAAGTTCGCCTCAGCGAATCCTCACGCGAAGTGGCGCGTCTGCGCAAACACCTTGATCAGGTGCGTCTGGAAGCCATGACCGACGCCCTGACCAATCTGGCCAATCGTAAATCCTTCGACGAAGCGCTGGAACGCCATTGCGACAGCGACGAAGGCAAGAATATCACCCTGGCCGTTCTCGACATCGACCATTTCAAACGCTTCAACGACACCTGGGGCCATCAGACGGGCGATCAGGTCCTGCGTTACGTCGCTTCGGTCCTGTCACGCATCGGTCGCGCCCCGCGCATGGCCGCCCGTTATGGCGGTGAAGAATTTGCCATGATCTTCCCCAGCGAAAACATGGCCGTCGTCGAGCGCCTGCTCAACGAAGCGCGGCAGGAAATCGCCTCTCGCGTCCTCAAGCGCCGTTCCACCAATGAAGACTTGGGCACGATCACGATTTCCGTCGGTATCGCCGAGCGTGACTATGGCGAAGACGCCTACGACCTGCTCGACCGCGCCGACAAGGCCCTCTATCAGTCGAAGAACAATGGTCGCAACATGGTCACCTGCGCCAAATCCGCCTTGAAAGCGACTGACGCCGCCTGAGAAATATAACTGGGAAAATATAATTTGAACATTGTTCAAATTTATGCGACAAGAAGCTGGTGACGATTCCGTCACTGGCTTTCTTTGTGGATACCTCCATGCGCGCCTTTGCGTTCGCTCTCGCCTACTGGGTTTTCTCCATCGGCTACAGCCTGATGGCTATTGGCCTGTCGCTTCTGCCGGGTCGCAAACCGGTTCTGTGGGTTGTGCAGCGCTATACGCGGCGGATGGTCTGGGCCATGCGGGCACTGGCTGGCATACGGCTTGAGGTCCGCGGCCGTCACCTCGTCCCGGACACGCCGGTCATCTTCGCCGCCAAGCATCAGTCATGGGGTGACGGCTTTTGCCTCTATTCGCAGTTCGAGGACGTGGCCTTTGTCACCGGCGATCATCTGGAAAAGTTCCCGCTGATGGGCACGCTGCTGCGCAAGCTGGGCGCCATTGTGGTCAACAATTGCGGCGGCCACGAAGCGCGCCGCAGCCTCAGCCAGCGCTCGGCCGAAGCTGACCGTGACGGTCGCCACATCCTCATATATCCCGAAGGCCACCTCAATGCGCCTGGCACCTATCGCCGCTATCGTTCCGGCGTGTGGCACATGTACAGGAATTTCAACCGCCCCGTGGTGCCCGTGGCCACCAATCTCGGCCTGTTCTGGCAGGAAACCCAGTATCGCAAAACCGCCGGCACAGCGGTGCTGGAATTTCTTGATCCCATCGCGCCCGGCCTCGACAAGGCGCAGTTCATGGCTGTGCTGCAAGCGCGCATCGAAGGCCGGACTCAGGAACTGATCGCCGAAGCCCGCGGCGGCCCGGTTGAACCTTCCGAATTGATCACTGAAGGGGCCGTTCCGGCTTAAATACAGAAGATATAAGGTTTTTTTAACAGACGCTCGTTAGGGGATACAGCAGCCGTTCCCTGTTCTGTAAGGTCCGCCGTGCCGCGCCCTCTCCGTCTCTCCCATCTTATCGACACGGATAACAACCTGCTGATGGTCACCGCCCGCGGCGACTATACCAGCGAAGGCTTTGTGGACGCCCTTATCGACCTTTATCAGCAGATCGAGAAGCCCTGGCTCTACGACCGTATTCTGGATATGCGCTCGGCTCAGGGCGTGGTTGAACTGTCCGACCTGATGCGGGCGGCCGCGTGGCTGGCTCAGGCCGCCGGGACGCCGCCTCCACCGCGCCGGCGTCTGGCCCTCATTTCCAACGACCCGTTCGACCGTGCGCGCCTGAACGCTCTCGGTGACGCCTTCCCCAAGGCCTTCATCCAACTCTTCGAACGCCGTGACGAAGCCATCGAGTGGCTGGCGACACCACAACCTTAACCGGTTACCGAAACGGCATTTCACTTTTAAGCTAAGTGGATTTTAAGCTTTGGCGCGTAGAGTGGATCAGCAAATCACAAAGTTCGCTTAGCATGTCGCAAAAATACCGCCTCAGCGTCTATCTGGATGAAACCCATTCCATCCTCATTGCCCGCGTCTTCGGCCCCTTCCCCAGCGCCGAGCTGTGCGACCGCTTCATCGAAGCCTATGCCGAAATCGGCGAGCCGTGGCGTTATGACCGTCTGATCGACTTTCGCCGCTATACCGGCCATCTGGAGGACGAAGACCGCCAGCGCTTTGCGCAGACCTGGGCCGAATGGACGCGCGATTTCCACGACGGACGCCGGGTCGCCTTTGTGACGCACGACGCGGTGGAAGAGGTCTACATCCAGCAGGACTACGCCTCCTTCCCCAAGGACACAATGCGCAACTTCTATACGGCGGATGAAGCGCTCGACTGGCTGACCGGGCGCAGCGGGGAAATCGAGTTTGTGCCGCTCGCCCTGCGGGCCTGAGGCTGATTAGTCTTCTTCCGTGGCTGCGGGCTTGATCGTTACACTCTCGCCGCAGCCACAGGCATCCGTCTCATTCGGGTTGTTAAACACGAACTTCGACGCCAGCTTCGTCGTCTCATAATCAATGACCGTGCCGACCAGATACAGCACCGCCTTGGGTTCGATCAGTATGGTCACGCCCTTGTCGGTAACCACCTCATCCAGCGGGTCGGCGGCTTCGGCATAGCTCAGCACGTATTCCTGACCGGCGCAGCCGCCCTGCTTCACACCGACGCGCAGACCCACATAGGGCTTGTCGGCCCGCGCCATGATGGCCTTCACCTGGGCGGCGGCTGCATCGGTCAGCGACACGATGGCCGGACGCGGCCGACGGGGACGAGGCGTGATAACAGGCTGAATATCCATAGCTATCTCTGCGGCCTTTTACACTGACGAAAGGGGGCGCATGGGGGAAACCGCGTTTCCTCCCATGATCGTTAAAACATGTTGAGCTGAAGCTTGGCCTCGTCGCTCATTTTCGACGAGTCCCACGGCGGATCGAAGACCAGATTGACGTGACAATCGGCCACGCCGCGCACGCCCATCACCGCATTCTGCACCCAGCCCGGCATTTCGCCGGCCACCGGACACCCCGGCGCGGTGAGGGTCATATCGACCACCACTTCGCGATTGTCATTGATATCGACGCGATAGATCAGGCCCAACTCGTAGATATCGACCGGGATTTCCGGGTCGAACACCGTCTTGAACGCCGCGATCAGTTCGTCGGTCAGACGATCCAACTCTTCCTGAGGGAGCGGTTCGACCGCCGTCGTCTCTTCCGGCGCAAACAGCTCGGCCTGACCCGGTTCGGCAACCGGTTGGCTGGCGTCCTCAGCGGACAGGGAAATGATCTCGTGCTTGGACATGGTCATTACTCAAAAAACCCTTGCGCCTTTTCAACCGCCGCAATCAGCGCGTCGATCTCGGCCTCGGTATTGTAAAGCGCGATGGAGGCGCGCACGGTTGACGTCACCCCCAGCCGCGTCATCAGGGGTTCAGCGCAGTGCGTCCCCGCCCTCACCGCTATATTGTAGCGGTCGAGTATCTGCGCAACGTCATGCGCGTGGGCCGCGCCCAGAGAAAAGGTCAGGATCGAGCCTTTTCCCGCCGCTTCGCCATAGATGCGCAGGGCATTGATCTTTTTCAGCCCCGCATGAGCGCGTTCATACAGCGCCATTTCGTGCGCCGCAGCGGCCTCACGGTCGATCTGCGACAACCAGTCGATGGCAGCTTTCAGCCCGATGACCTCAAGAATAGCCGGCGTGCCCGCCTCAAAACGGTGCGGCGGCTCGGCGTAGGTGATGCGCTCTTTGGAGACGTGGGCGATCATCTCGCCGCCGCCCTGCCAGGGCGGCATGGCCTCCAGCAGGTCATAGCGGCCCCACAAAACGCCCAACCCCGTCGGGCCGTACAGCTTGTGCGCCGAAAAAGCATAGAAGTCACAGCCCAGCGCCTGCACATCGACGGGCAGATGCACCACGCCCTGACAGCCGTCGATCAGCACCTTCGCACCCACGGCGTGAGCCTTGTCGGCGATCTCGCGCACGGGATTGATGGTGCCCAGCACGTTCGACATATGCGCCACGGCGACCAGCTTGACGCGATCGGTCAGCAACTGATCGAACGCCGCCATATCGAGGCTACCGTCGTCAAGGATCGGCACCCATTTCAGCACCGCGCCCGTGCGCTGCGCCAGCATGTGCCACGGCACGATATTGGCGTGATGTTCCAGCTCGGTGATGAGGATTTCATCACCGGCCTTGATATGGGCCTGCCCCCAGGTCTGCGCGACGAGGTTCATCGACTCGGTGGCCGACTTGGTGAAGATCACCTCTTCCGGGCGCGCGGCATTGATGAACTTCGCCACCGTCTCGCGACCAGCCTCAAAGGCATCGGTGACCTCATTGGCCAGCCGGTGCAGGCCGCGGTGCACATTGGCGTAAGACTGCGCCATGTGATGGCTCATCGCCTCGATAACCGCGGTCGGCTTCTGCGCCGAGGCCCCGGAATCGAGATAGATCAACGGCTTACCATTGATCTGACGGCTGAGGATAGGAAAGTCGCGGCGGACCGCTTCAACATCAAAGGGCATAGAATCCCTCCGTCTTGTCGGCAATCCAGTTCAACACCATCTCGCGCAGGGCCTCATCCTCGATCTGCTCAGCGACCGGCACCACGAAGGCCTGCATCAGGAGGGCGCGCGCCACCTCTTCGGGCATACCGCGCGACTGACAGAAGAACAGCGCCGACTCGTCCAGCGCGCCGATGGTATTGCCGTGCGCGCACTGCACATCGTCGGCGTAGATTTCCAACTCCGGCTTGGCGCGCACGTGCGCCCCGTCATTGAGCATCAGGGCCTGATGGCGCATACGTGCATCGGTGCCGTCGGCGCCCTTTTCGACATAGATGCGCCCCTGAAACACCGCCGTGGCGCGGTCCTTGACGAGGCCCTTGATCAACTGTTGCGTCGCGCCATCAACCTCGGCGTGGTTGACGCGCGTCGTGTAGTCGAAATGCGCTGTGTCTTTCAGCAGATAGGCCCCGTGCATCTCGACCTGCGCACCGTGCCCGGCGTGCGCGACATGGGTTTCAAACCGCTGGAACTTGGCCCCTGTGGCGAAGACGTACTGCTTGAAAACGCTGCCCGGCGCGGTGGTCACGGTCGAACGGCGCACCGACACGGCGCTTTCCGGTTCATCGAGAATGACCACGCGGATCAGCGTCGCCCCTTCGGCTACGTCGAAGTGAAGGACCGTGCTGGCGGCATAGTCCAGCGCCCCGCTATAGTCTTCGAGCAGGATAAGGTGTTCACCCTCGCCCAGGGTGATGCGGCCCTCGCCCTGATAACCGGCCATAGCGCCTTCTTCCCCGACATCGCTCATGTCGAGGTAGAGACGACCACCTGAACTCTGAACGGCTTTGGAAACGGCGGCTTGCAGGTCAGCCAGTTGCCCGTCACCCGCACAGTGCCAGTAGAAGCCCCCGAAATCACCGGCTTCGGCCTGAAGATGCGTCAGCTCGGCGCGCGCCGGCACTTCCCGCAGGGCGCGCGACAGGTCGGAATATTTCCATTCCTCATGACGCCGCGTCGGGTAGGACGACGGGTCGAACAGATCGAGCGGGGTCAGGTCAAACGCCATTACGCCGCCTCATTGACATAGCGGTCATAGCCGTGCGCTTCCAGTTCCAGCGCCAGTTCCGGGCCGCCCGAATGGACGATCCTGCCATCGACGAGGATGTGGATGCGGTCCGGCTTGATATGGTCGAGCAGGCGCTGATAGTGGGTGATGACCAGCATACCGCGGTCATCGCTGCGCAGGGCATTAACGCCGTCCGACACGACCTTGAGCGCGTCGATGTCGAGGCCGGAATCCGTTTCATCGAGGATCAGGAACTTCGGTTGCAGCAGTGCCATTTGCAGCACTTCCATGCGCTTCTTCTCGCCGCCGGAGAAGCCGACATTGAGCGGACGTTTCAGCATGTCCATGTCGATTTTCAGCGTCTTGGCGACCTCGCGGATGGTCTTGAGGAATTCGGGGGCCGACATCTCCTCTTCGCCACGCAGTTTGCGCTGGGCATTGAGCGCCGTGCGGATGAAGGTCATGGCCGGCACGCCGGGGATTTCCAGCGGATACTGGAACGACAGATAAAGCCCCGCCGCGGCGCGCTCATGCACGTCCTTCTCCAGCAGGTCTTCGCCATTGAAATCGACCGCCCCTTGCGTGACCTCGTAATTCGGACGCCCGGCCAGCGTGTAGCCCAGCGTCGATTTCCCGGCCCCATTTGGGCCCATAATGGCGTGCACTTCACCCGCCGGAACGTTCAGGTTCAGGCCCTTGAGGATGGTCTTGTCGTCAACGCTGACGGTGAGGTTTTCGATATTAAGCATTGTTATTGTTCTCTTCATGCGTCCGCAACACCTCTCCTCCCTGTCGCGTCAGCGATGGGGAGGTGGCATTGAGCGATAGCGAAATGACGGAGGGGGGTGGCACGGCCGGAGGTATCCCCCTCCACCGCTTCGCGGTCCCCCTCCCC
>NZ_JAIWNX010000098.1 GCF_020217185.1 Asticcacaulis sp. | reverse complement strand
CCGTTTGGGCGCGTCGTCGAATACGAGAGGTTTGAAGGCACACTCACGGGGAAGGCCGAACTGAGCAGCGGGACCTTTGCCATTGTAGAACGTGCTCAAGACTTCGTCCTCGTCCCGTGGCGCGATACCCTCGAAAAGCAGATCGGCCGGGAGATCGGGGGCGTGATGCACGGGCGTGACATCGACTGGAGTTTCGGCATCACCAAGAGCCTCGGCATCGGATTCTGACCACAAGCGTCTGCGAATGAGTCGCAAATCGTGGGAATAGAAGCTGTAGCGTAGAATAGCGTGGTTTGCGGATGATCCTTACGGGTGCATGATCAGGGTGCAAACCCCTGCGGATCATGCCCATGAAACCCCGCCATCACCTCTATCTCGACGACGAACTGACCGCCGAACTGGAGCATCTCGCCTCAAAGCCCGGCGCATCAAAATCGGCCATCGTGACGGCAGCCCTTCGCCAGTACATCAGGGGCGGGGGAGAGGACCAGCGCGACGAGGCCTTGCGCAACCGGCTTGACCGGTTGTCTCGGCAGATAGGCAAACTCGCCTCAGATGTGGACCTTATCATTCAGTCTCAGAGCCAACACGTCTGGCTTCATCTGCTCCTCACCGCCCATGTCCCAGGCCCCGACGAGGCGGAGCGCCGCACGGCATTGAAGCGCTATGAGAAGTACACAAAGAGTGTAGCTGATGCGCTTGCAAAACAAAAGCTATCTGCAAATGCATACAGCTTGCGAAACGAAAGTGAGAATGATGAGGCGTCATCGGATGCCTATGGCGTAGAAGGAGATCGTCACTATGGCTGACCATAATGGAGTGTCGGGCAAGCTTGCCTATCGCGTCAATGAAGCTGTTAAGGCCTCAGGTCTTGGTCGTTCGTTCTTGTACGAGCGTATGTCCAGCGGCGACCTGCCGTCGGTAAAAATCGGTGGCCGGAGGCTCATCATGCACGATGATCTGATGCGCTTTTTGAAGGGGACGGTTTCTCACGAGGAGCACCCCGGAACCAAGGCGCTTGCCTCGTCAAAGAAGGCGTCCCGGCCAAAGCCGGGCAATCGCGCCTCCCAGTTGGAATTCAAGTGGCGGAATTGATATCGCTACCTGGGCCCGCAATGATTTGAAGATCGCTTTGTTTACCGGAAACCACGTTTGCGCAGTACACGGCCCATTCATCCATAAGCCGCCGTCTTTTCTCAAACAGGCTCCCACGTCTATAGGCCGCTTCAGCCTTGTTGCCGATGGTATGCGCCAGCGCCATTTCGCAGACTTCATGGGCGTAGTTCGTGCGCTCGGCGGCCCAATCGCGAAAGCTGGAGCGGAAGCCGTGCACCGTAACATCTATCTCCATGCGCTTCAGAAGTCGCGTCATGGCCATCCCGGAGAGCGCGTCTCCTCGTTCACCCGGAAAAACCTTTCTTTCGCCAAGGCACGCGACCGTCCGCAGTATTTCCGCCGCCCGATCCGAAAGCGGCACTCTGTGTTCTACACCTGCTTTCATCCGCTCTTTCGGCACGGTCCAAACAGCATTGTCGAAGTCAATCTCAGACCAGTCAGCTCCTAAAACCTCCCCGGTACGCGCAGCAGTGAGTATGGTGAATTCGAGAGCTCTTGCCGCAAGCGCATCACGTTTTCTGAGGGCGACCATGAGGGCTGGAATTTCGTCAGAGGGGAGCGCTTTGTGATGGCCACGGGATAGCCTCTTACGGGGCGGTAGAATTTGGGCAATGTGACCCCGCCATCGGGCAGGGTTTTCGCCTGTGCGGAAACCTCTCGCCTTTGCGGAGTCGAGAATAGTTTCAATTCGTCCCCGCACCCGGCTCGCGGTTTCAGGTTTTGCCAGCCAAAGCGGTTCAATAATCCGCAGTACGTGCGGTGTATCAACCTCGGCAACAGGCAAGTCACCTATTACCGGGAACACGTAGGTAGAGAGAGTGTTGGACCACTGTTGTCTGTGTTTGGGGTTTCGCCAGCTCCCTTCGTTGAGTGCAATATATGCCAGAGCCGCCGACCGGAATGTCATCTGCGAAGCGACTAAGGCTGAGTCCCGAGCTTTGGCAGCCGCCTGCCGTTCTGACCTTTCGGCAAGAGGGTCGATACCATCGCGAACCATCCGGAGAAGATCATCGGCTTTGCGGCGCGCATTTGCCAGGCTGATTGAGCCGTCGCCTACTGCGGTTCCAAGGCCGATGTCCCGTCCCTTGCCATTTAACATGAAGCGGAAAACCCACGAGCGGGCTCCTGAAGACTTCACAAGCAAGTAGAGTCCGCCACCGTCCGCATAGCGGCCCGGTGGCTTCGCCTTCACCTCCGCGACGGTGAGTGCGCGGCTAACACGTCTCGGCATCACTGCCCTCCGTTCCCTAAACCGTTCCCTAAATATAAGCTGGTTTTAGGGGAACGCAACCGTACAGTGGCGGACTTCGTTAGTTTAATTAATCCATTTATATAATTGATTTGAAATTGTTTTCTGGACGCCTGCGGACATTGGCGGATTTTAGGTTGGAGGACACCCTGTCCGCCATCATACACAAAGACCGGCCTCAAAAGGGCCGGTCTTTGTGTATGATCGTCGGGGGTGGGGACTCGAACCCACGGGGAAATGGGGTTCGTAACCGAAGCGAAGCGAAGGTTCGGCGGAGCGCAGCGGAGCCAATCCCACCCTGTTCGCCCGTGCGTCAGGCACTTGCCCGTTCGCTATATGCGGCATACCCTGCTAGGCATAAAAGAGGACGCTTCCATGATCGCTACTGTTCTGACTGCGCTTGTTGCGCTGATCCATATCTATATCCTGATCCTTGAGATGTTCCTGTGGCAGAAACCGGCGGGGTTGAAGGCCTTTGGGCTCAGCCGCGAATTTGCGGCGCAGACCAAGACTCTGGCGGCCAATCAGGGGCTTTATAACGGGTTTCTGGCCGCCGGTCTGATCTATGGGCTGGTGCCGGGACCGCACGCTGAGGCCTTCAAGGTCTTCTTTCTGAGCTGCGTCGTGGTGGCCGGGGTCTATGGCGCGGCGACGGCCAGCCGCAAGATTTTGTTTATTCAGGCGCTTCCGGCGGCGCTGGCCCTGATTGCGCTGGGGCTTAATCTTTAGGCAGGTTAACCAAGCCTTTTCCATTTCTTTTTACCCTGTTTGGGCACAGAATGTGTTGAGCGGGGCGTCCCATGTCCACCCAATTGAACCTGATTGCGAAGAGATCAGTGCAAATGCTTGTTTTGGCAAGCCTCTGGCTTCTGGCCGCCTGTGCGGGCGGGCCGAAGCTGAGCACGCGCGACGGGCCGGACGTGGTGAAGAACGGGCAGTATCGCGCCGCTAACCTGCGGCCCTATAAGGTGCGTGGCGACACCTATCGCCCCTATGTGCCGGATATTGGCGACACGCTCACAGGGACAGCGAGTTGGTACGGCCACGAGTCGGGCAGCCTGACGGCGACGGGCGAGCGTTTTGACCCCAATGCCCTGTCGGCGGCGCATAAGACCTGGCCGCTGCCCTCGGTGATTGAGGTGACTAATCTCGACAATGGCCGCACCCTGCGGCTGAGGCTCAATGATCGTGGGCCGTTCGTCGATGGGCGCTTGCTCGATCTGTCGAAGGGGGCCGCCAAGGCCTTGGGCGTGCATCAGACCGGCACGGCACGGGTGCGTATCAAGTTTCTGGGTCCGGCGGAACTGGGGGCACGGCCAACCTATGCCGCGGCATCGCCTGAGCCCTCGGACGGGGATCGCCAGCGGTATCGCGTGCAGGTCGGGGCCTTTTCCGAGCGCGCCAATGCTGAACGGGTCAGCGACCAGTTGCGCGCGCGGGTCGATGAGCGGCGCGGGCTCTATGTCGTGACGCTGGGGCCGTTCGAGGGGGCGCAAAAGGCCGAGCTTTATCGGCAAAAGGTGCTGGCGGCGGGCTATTTTGACGCCATTCTGACGCGCGACGAGTAATTTGGGCGGGTTTTGATTTTAGCCTTGTCTTAGCCCGGCGCTTGGCCGATGTATCGGCAGACATGACCGGTAGATTCATTACATTCGAAGGCGGCGAGGGGGCCGGAAAATCCACCCAGGTGAAGGCGCTGGTGGCGCATCTGCGTGAACTGGGGCTTGAGGTGGTGCAGACGCGCGAACCGGGTGGTTCCAGCGGCGCGGAAGCGCTGCGCGACCTGCTGGTGACCGGTGAGGCGGGGCGCTGGTCGCCGATGTCCGAAACCCTGATGATGTATGCGGCGCGCGCCAACCATCTGGAGCAGGTGATCCGGCCGGCGTTGGAACGCGGGGCGTGGATCGTCTGCGACCGCTTTTCCGATTCCACCCGCGCCTATCAGGGGGCGGGCGGTGGCGTGACGCCGGAGTTGATCGAAAGCATCGACGCCGCCGTGGTGGGGGACACCCAGCCCGATCTGGTCATCGTGATGGATATGCCGCCGGAAACGGGCTTGAAGCGGGCGCTGGCGCGCGGCGATGCCGAAAATCGCTTTGAGTCCAAAGGGCTGGCCTTTCACGAGCGCCTGCGCGAGGGCTTCCGCAAACGCGCCGCCGCGCATCCTGAACGTTATCGCCTGATCGACGCTGACCGCGCGATTGAAGACATCAGGGCCGATATCTGGCGCGTGGTGTCGGATCGCTTTGCCGAACTGAAGGGAAGCTGATATGGCGGTGACCGAAGACGATACCGCCGTCGCCCATCCGCGTCAGGTCTTTGATTTCATTCAGGGTGAGGCGCAGGAGACGGCTTTTCTTGACGCCCTTTCGCGCGGGCGGTTGCATCACGCCTGGCTGCTGTGCGGGCCGGAAGGGGTGGGCAAGGCGACCTTTGCCTACCGCGCGGCGCGCTATCTGATGGGGCATCAGCGGGACAGGGGCTTCGGCATTCTGGGCATGTCCGAAGAGGACCCGGATGCGCGCCTGATCGTGGCGCAGTCGCACCCGGACCTGCTGGTGCTGGAACGCGAGCAGAAGGACGGCAAGACGCGCAAGAACATCACCGTCGATGCGGTGCGCGAAGTGGGAGAGTTTTTTTCCAAGGCGCCGTCGCGCTCGGCCTATCGCGTCTGTATCGTTGATGCCGTCGATGACCTGAATATCAATTCAGCCAATGCCTTGCTGAAGATTCTTGAGGAACCACCTGAACGGGGTTTGCTGTTTCTCATCTCGCATTCGCCGGGCAAGCTGCTGGCCACCATCCGCTCGCGCTGCCGACGTCTGGGCTTTTCACCGTGGGATGATGAGGCCGTTCAGCGCTTTATCGCGGCGCGCGCCGACCTTGGCCCTGAACAACTCGAACGGCTGGTGGTGATGGCCAAGGGCTCACCCGGTAAGGGGTTGCGGCTGTGGGAAGAGGGGGCGCTGGAGATGGATGAACTGGCGGCACGGCTGTTGTCGGATACGCCGCCCGCGCGCTTTGATCTGCTGCCACTGATGACGATGTTCAAGACGAATTCCTCGAAGATCGACGGCCCCAAAAAGTTCGCGCAATTTATTGCTGCGCTCAGTGACCGTGTGCAGGAGCGGGCGCTCAGCGCCGATGCGCCGGCGCGTGGACGGCAATGGTCGGAGCTGTGGGTCAGGCTCAGCACGGTCGTCGCCGAAACCGAAGGCGTCAATCTGGATCGCGGCGAATATTTCTGGTCCATCGTAAATGATATCAAGGCTTTAAGGTAATATGCTCATCGACAGTCACGTCAATCTGCACGCCCCGCAATACGACGAAGACCGTGACGCGGTGATCGACCGGGCGCGTGAGGCCGGGGTGGGGCTGATGGTCAATATCTGCGATCGGGTGTCGAATTTCGAAACCTGCTATGGTTTGACGACGCATCAGGACATCTGGGCCACGGTGGGCACGCACCCGCACGAGGCCAGGGAAAATCCGGACCTTCGCGTAGCCGACCTGCTGACGCTGGCGCAACGGCCCAAGGTGGTCGGTATCGGCGAATGCGGGCTGGATTTTCACTATGACTACAGCCCGCGCGATATTCAGGCGGCCGTGTTCCGCACCCATGTCCACGCGGCGCGCCAAAGTGGCTTGCCGCTGGTGGTCCACACGCGCGAAGCCGATGCGGAAATGTGGGAGATCCTTTCCAACGAACACGCCAAAGGGCCGTTCACCTTTCTGCTGCACTGCTATACGTCCGGGGCGGAGCTGGCGAAGAAGGCGGCCGGGATCGGGGCCTATTTCTCGGTGTCAGGCATTGCCACCTTCAAGGCGGCGCAGGATGTGCGCGACATTATCGCCGACATGCCGGCGGAGCGCATCATCGTCGAAACCGATTGCCCCTATCTGGCGCCCATCCCCATGCGCGGACGGCGCAACGAACCGGCCTATGTGACGCATGTCTATGACAAGCTGGCGGAAATCCGTGGCTGGACGCGCCAAGACACGATTGCGCGAACGACTGACGCCTTCTACGCCCTGTTCAAGCGGATCCCGCGCGCATGAGACGGTTGAGGACCACCATACTGGGCTCAGGCTGTTCGACGGGCGTGCCGCGTGCCGATGGGTTTTGGGGGCGCTGCGATCCGCACAACCCGAAGAACCGCCGCAGCCGCTGTTCGGCCCTGTTTCAGGCCTTTGATCCGTCTTCCCCGGATCAGGCAACCAATGTGGTGGTCGATACGTCTCCGGATTTTCGCACCCAGATCATGCAGACGGGCATTGATCATCTGGATGCCGTGCTGTGGACGCACGATCATGCCGACCAGACGCACGGCATAGATGACATGCGGGCCTTTGCGCTTTTGCGCAAAATGCAGGTGCCGGGCTATATGGACGAAGCGACGCGTCAGACCCTACTCAGCCGGTTCGATTATATTTTTACAGGTAAGTTCGGTTATCCGCCGATCTGCGCGCCGATGGTCCTGCCGTCCTTCGGGGAGAGGTTTCATCTGACGGGTGAGGGCGGCGAGGTGCCGGTCGTCACCTTCGATCAGATCCACGGCCCTATCCGCTCCGTCGGCTATCGTATCGGGGACGTGGCCTATTCCAGCGACATCAGCGACCTGCCGGAAGACAGCTTTGCGCAGCTCTACGGGCTCAAGGTCTGGATTGTGGATGCCCTGCGTTATGCGCCGCACCCGACCCACGCGCATCTCGATCTGGCGCTGGAATGGATCGCACGCGTCAAGCCTGACTTGGCCGTGCTAACCAATCTGCATCAGGAAATGGATTACGAAGAATTGCTGGCGAAACTGCCCGACGGTGTCGTCCCTGCCTATGATCAGATGATGATCGATACGGAGTTTTAGGAAGCCTGTTCGGGGTGGGGAAGGTTGGAACGCAAAAAAGAACGACTTAAAAAATTGAATAAAATTATGGGCTTTAAAAACAAACCCACCCCGAACGTTTTCAATTCATCATATTTACAGAGCGTTGTCATTTGAAATTTTGCATAGCAGCATTAGCTACATTTCATGCAAACAATTGTTAATAATAATAAAAATGCATCTTTCGTTACAATGTTTAAAAATTCGTGATTGTGCACCGCATTAGGATGGCAGCGTGATCAGGCACACCGCCTGTGCGGCCAGTCCTTCTTCGCGACCGGTGAAGCCCATTTTTTCAGTGGTTGTGGCCTTGATACTGACTCGCGACACATCAAGCGCGAGAATGTCGGCCACCCTCTGACGCATGGCCTCCCGATGCGGCTTGATCTTTGGGCGCTCGCAAATCAGGGTCACATCGACATTGACGATTTCCCCCCCGCGCTGGCGGATCAGTTCGGCCGCATGACGCAAAAACAAGTCAGATGGCGCGCCCTTCCATTGCGGGTCGGTGGGCGGGAAGTGATCACCGATATCCCCTAGTCCCGCTGCCCCCAGAAGAGCATCGGTCAGGGCGTGCAGGCCAGCATCGGCATCGGAATGGCCGATCAGGGTCTGATCGTGGGTGATTTCCACGCCGCACAGCCACACGCTTTCGCCAGGCCCCCAGCGGTGGGCGTCAAAGCCCTGACCGATACGCATCTGTTGAGCGGGCATAAAGGCCTCCAGCACGGCAAAATCTTCGGGATAGGTGAGTTTTTGAAGCCGCTGCGCCCCTTCGACGATCTCAACCCTGATCCCGGCGGCGGCGGCCACCATGGCCTCATCCGTGGCCTCGACTTCACCCGTCCACTGGGCATAGGCGTCGGCTATGTCTTTCAGGCGGAAGGCCTGAGGGGTCTGGGCGCGCCACAGGCCGTTACGCGACGGCGCGTCAATGATGCGGCCATCTTCGGCGCGCTTCAGCGAGTCGGTGACCGGTACGGCCAGAATGGCGGCGCGCGCCGTATGCAGCCGAGCCACCAGCGCTTCAATCAGATCGACGCTCAGCAGGGGCCGCGCCGCATCGTGGATCAGCACGAGATCATCCGGCGCAGCGGTTTCGTGCAAGGCGTTGAGGCCGCTTTGCACCGAAAGGGCGCGCGTGGCACCGCCCGGCACGACGCGCACCCGCTCCAGCCCCTGAAGCGTCAGGGTGGCGTGATCAAGGTCGTCACGCGGCACGACCACCACGATGTCGGCGGCTCCGGCACGGGCAAAGGCTTCGATTGACCAGTTTAGGACAGGCTTGCCGCGCAACGGCATCCATTGCTTTTTGCCGCCTGATCTCTGACCCGAACCGCCGGCAACGATGATCGCATTGAAACTCATGGCTTTGTCTTAATCGGACGTCGCCCATTGCGTAAAGAGGGCTTCGCGGTTATTTCGCGCCCATGATGACGCACAGTCTTAGGATCGGAGATGTGGAGATTGCCGGGCGCGCCCTGATCGCGCCTATGACCGGCGTGTCTGATCTGCCGTTCCGCCGCATGGCGTCGAAGCTGGGGGCTGCCTATGCGGCCACCGAGATGGTGGCCTGCGCCGAGCTGGAGCGCGGGCGTCCGGACGTGGTGCGCAAATTCGCTCTGGGGGAACATGCTGGCCTGAAGATCGTGCAACTGATCGGCAAGGACCCGGACTTTATCGCACGCGGTGCGGCTCTGGCCGAAGCGTCGGGCGCGCAAATTGTCGATCTCAACTTTGGTTGCCCGGCCAAGGAGGTGACTGGCGTGCTGTGTGGATCGGCCTTGATGCGCGACCTCGATGCCGCCAGCCGCCTGATGGAGGCGGCCGTCAGCGCGACCTCGCGACCGGTGACGGTCAAGATGCGGATGGGCTGGGACGACCACAGCCGTAATGCCCCGGAACTGGCCCGCCGGGCTGAGGCCATCGGGGTGCAGGCGGTGACGGTGCATGGTCGCACGCGCCAGCAGTTTTACAAAGGGGAGGCCGACTGGGCCTTTGTGCGGCAGGTCAAGGCCGCGGTGTCCATCCCCGTCATCGTCAATGGCGACATTACTGATGGTGACACAGCGCGCGAGGCTCTGACCCAATCCGGAGCCGATGGCCTGATGATCGGGCGCGGCGTCTATGGACGTCCGTGGCTGGCGGCGCAACTCGATGCGGCGTTGAGCGGCGAAAATCCGCCTGAGCCAACCGGATCGGCGCGTCTGGAACTGATCCTCGAACATATGCACGACAGTCTCGGCTTCTATGGCGACGGTCTGGGCCTCAAAATGTTCAAGAAGCATCTGGGCTGGTATATTGAAGCTGGCGATTATAGCGAAGACCCGGCGACTCGGCGTCAGGATAAGGCACGGCTATGCCGTCTGGACGATCCCGCGATCATCGAACGGGAGTTGAGCGCCCTGTTTGTGTGATACCCGTTTAGGGGAATCCGAAAACATTTCGTGATCGCGTGTCGGCAAATTCGCCGCATTCCTGCAACATAGATGTTGATATTTGGACACAGTAGTGCACAAATGCCACCCTCAGAGCGTACTGCGTTAGCACACAAACTCAGCACGCTCTGAGGTTTGTTTGAACGCGCAATTTATCCATAAAGTGGTGGCCACTTTATCGGATTGCGCTCCATTGTGGCATCTGGAAAGCCGGGTTTTGAAAGACACAGGTATCAAACGGCGCTTCGGCCTTTCGTGGGCCCGAATGACGCGGGGGCTGAAAAATGCCAGCCGTGGCCGTCTGGCTATGGTCAGTGCCTATGGCCTGTCGGCCCTGATGACGGCCTTCATCATCTGGATCATCATTGCGGCGCCCGGCGCCGGGCCGCTGGGGCCCTCGAGCGTCTTTCTGTTCAGCCTTGTCTGTCTGAATCTGGCGCTACTGCTGGGCCTGAGCTTCTTCGTGTTGCGACGGGTGCTGCAACTGGCGCGATCACGGGCCAAGGATGCGGGAACGCGCCTGCATGTGCGCTTTGTGACTCTGTTCGCTCTGGCGGCGGTGACGCCGGCCTTCGTCGTGGCTCTCTTCTTTGGTGTGCTGGTCAACCGCGGCGTGGAAACGTGGTTTTCAGCGCGGGTGCAATCGTCGGTCGAAAACAGCGCCGATATCGGGGCGGCCTTTATCGAGACCCAGACCAATACGGCGCGCGACACGCTGACCGACATTGCGCGCGACCTGCAACGCCCGGAACTGATCCGTATGTTTTCGGAGCGCCTCAGCTTTTCGCAGGCCCTGCGTGAACTGATTTCGATCCGCGGGGAACTGGCGGCGGTCTATATTATCGACGACAGCGGGCAGGTGCTGGCGCGGGCGGAAAACCCCGGCGCGCCTCCCTACCTGGCGCCCAATCAGGTGGCCATAGATACAGCCAATGAAGGCGATATCGGCGGCGGTCTGTTTGCGGCACCGGACACGATCCGCATGATCTATCCGCTTCAGGGTTACAACGGGGCCAAGCTTTATGCGGTCAAAACCCTGACGCCCGGCATCGTGCCCAAGGTGCAAAGTGCCAAGGAAGCCATTGATGCGCTTCGGGAATCCGCCCGCAATTCGGTCCGCGTGCAGGGCGTGTTTGCGCTGGCCTATATGGAGACCGTGCTGCTGGTCCTGATCGGCGCCATCTGGGTCGGCACCTCGGCGGCGGACTCCATCGCCGTGCCCGTCGCCCGGCTGGTGCAGGCGGCGGACAAGGTGGCGTCGGGTGACCTCAATGCGCGCGTCATGACCGACAAGCAGTCCGAAGACATCGCCGTCCTGTCCCGCGCCTTCAATCGCATGACCAGCGACCTGCAAAGCCAGCAGGCAGCGCTGAAATCAGCCAATGAAGAAGCTGAGGAACGCCGCCGCTTCATCGAAACCGTGCTGTCGGAAATTTCGGCGGGCATTATCGGTATCGACGAAAACGAGCAGATTTCGGCCATCAACCGGCACGCCGCTCACTTCCTGTCGATCCCCACCGAAGAGTCTTTCGGGCAGCATATCCGCGAACTGGCCCCGGAAATCTGCGAGCTTCTCGACAAGGTAACGCCGCACAAGGTCGAGGAAGCCGAGGTCGATCTGGTGCGCAAGGGCGATACGCGCCGCGTGCGCGTGCGCGCCTCATCGCTGGATACGGGCGGCGCGGTTCTGACCTTCGACGACATCACACGCCTTGTGGCCGCCCAGCGCAACGCCGCCTGGAAGGATGTGGCGCGCCGCATCGCGCATGAGATCAAAAATCCCCTGACACCGATCCAGTTGTCGGCGGAACGTCTGAAGCGCAAATACCGCTCACAGATCGAAACCGATGGCGAAACCTTCGATCGCCTGACCGACACGATTGTACGGCAGGTGGGCGATATAGGGCGTATGGTCGATGAGTTTTCGGCTTTTGCGCGGATGCCAGTCCCGAACTTTGCCGAAGAAGACGCGGCGGAACTTGTGCGCCAGATGGTCTTTTCGCAGCGCGTGGCCAAGCCGGATGTGCAGATCGACATTGTCGAGCCGTTGCCGGAAGTCACAGTCGTCTGCGACGGTCGCCTTCTGTCGCAGGCGCTGGGCAATGTGCTCAAAAATGGCGGAGAGGCGATCGTCTCACGCCATATGGCCAATGGCGGCGGTGAGGGCGGTCAGATGCGGGTTGAAATGCACCTGAGCGACGGGTTCCTGACGATCGAAATCGAGGATGACGGTATCGGTTTGCCGGATAAGGACCGCGACCGTCTGACCGAACCCTATGTAACCACGCGCGAAAAGGGGACGGGGCTCGGCCTCGCCATCGTCAAGCGTATTCTCGAAGATCATGGCGGCGAATTCTATCTGGCGGACGCCGTCCATCTGAGCGGGGCACGGGCCATATTGCGGTTACCCAAGACCCAGGCTCCGGCTCAAACCAATGAAGCTCCCGATAGCGGGGCAAGACTGATGAGGGTGTGATGAAGGTATCATCTGGCGTAGATATTCTGGTGGTCGATGACGAGGCCGATATCCGCGAACTGATCGCGGGCATCCTCGAAGACGAAGGCTATTCGGTCAGAACGGCCGCCGACTCTGGCGCGGCGTTACGGGCGATCAAGGCGCGCAAACCGTCCTTGTGCGTGCTCGACATCTGGATGCAGGGCGGCGGGCTGGACGGGCTGGAACTGCTCGATGTCATCCGCGAACTGGACCCGGATATTCCGGCCATCATGATTTCGGGCCACGGCACCATCGAAACCGCCGTCTCGGCCATCAAGCGCGGCGCTTACGACTTTATCGAAAAGCCGTTTAAAACCGAGCGCTTGATCATGGTGGTTCAGAGAGCGCTTGAACTGGCGTCTTTGCGCCGTGAAAACCGCCGCCTGCGCGGTCAGGCCGTGGTTCCGGATGGCTTAATCGGCAATTCGGCGGCGGCGCAGCTTCTGCGCACCACCATCGCCAAGGTCGCGCCGGCCAATTCGCGCATCATGATCTCCGGGCCCGCCGGGTCGGGCAAGGAACTGGTGGCGCGCATGATCCACGAAGCCAGCCCCCGCGCGCGCTGCGAATTTGTGCCTATCTCGTCCGCCGGAGTAACACCGGAGCGTCTTGACGTCGAACTGTTCGGTGAAGAGGGCGAAGAGGGCCGCCCGCGCAAGATCGGCGTGTTTGAGCGCGCGCACGGCGGCACCCTGTTCCTCGACGAAGTGGCCGACATGCCGATGGAGTCGCAAAGCCGCATCCTGCGGGTGCTGGTCGAACAGCGCTTCGTGCGCGTTGGCGGCGTCAATGACGTGCAGGTCGATGTGCGCGTCATTTCCTCGACCTCCAAGGATCTGACGCAGGAAATCGCCGCCGGGCGTTTCCGCGAAGACCTGTTCCACCGCCTCAATGTGGTGCCGGTGCGCGTCCCCGGCCTGTCTGAACGCCGCAGCGATATCGCCGAACTGGTCAACTACTTCATCGAGCGCATTTCGCGTGCTCAGGGCCTGCCCAAGCGCACCCTGTCCGAAGATGCTATGGCGACGCTTCAGGTGCACGAATGGCCGGGCAATGTCCGCCAACTGCGCAACAATATCGAGCGCCTGCTGATCCTGGCCTCCGGCGATCCCTCCGAGCCGATCACGGCGCAGATGTTGCCGGCTGAGGTGGTGGAATCGGCCGTGGCCGGGGCCATCCGCCCGGAGCGGATCATCGCCCTGCCGCTGCGTGACGCCCGCGAAGTGTTCGAACGCGAATATCTGTCGTCGCAAATCGTGCGCTTCGGCGGCAATATTTCGCGGACTGCGAACTTTATCGGCATGGAGCGCTCGGCCCTGCACCGCAAGCTGAAGTCGCTGGGTCTGGCCCATATTCGCGGCGTTGAGGACGAAGAGGTGTAAGGCGAGGGGCTCGTGCCCTAACCGTGTGCTCAGCCTTGACGTTCGTGGCTGAACAGTTAAGGGGGTCAAGGGGCCTGCGGCCCCTTGAGTTTTTTGTGTTTTTTGGGGGCCTGCGGCCCCTTGAGTCTTTTTTCTTTTTGCGAGCCTGAGTCTCTTTGAGGCGTTCCGGTTTATTGAGATTACCATGTCCCGTATTGCCTATGTGAACGGTGCCTATGTGCGCCATGTCGATGCTGCCGTGCATATTGAGGATCGCGGCTATCAGTTTGCCGACGCCGTCTATGAGGTGTGGTCGGTGTTTGGCGGGCAACTGGCCGATCTGGCGGGGCATCTCAACCGGCTGGAGCGGAGTTTGCGCGAGTTGCATATCGCCATGCCGATGCCGCGCGCCGCTCTGGTGGTGGTGCTGAACGAGGTCATTCGTCACAATCGCATCAGTGAGGGTCTGGTCTATCTTCAGGTGAGCCGCGGAGTGGCCCCGCGCGACCACGTCTTCCCGACGGAGCCGGTCAAACCGGCTCTGGTTATCACCGCCAGGCCAGTGGACCGTCAGGCGGCCGAAGTGAAGGCGCGCAAGGGCATCCGTGTGGTCTCGGCCTCCGACAACCGCTGGGGCCGCTGCGATATCAAAACGGTCGGGCTGTTGCCCAATGTGCTGGCCAAACAGGCGGCACGTGAGGTGGGGGCTTCCGATGTGATCTTTGTTGATGCCGAAGGTTTTGTGACCGAAGGCGGGTCGGCCAATGTCTATATCGTCACCGCAGAGGGCGAGGTGAAGACGCGCAGCCTGCGCGCCAATATCCTGCCGGGCGTGACGCGCATCAGCCTGCTCGACATCCTGCGGGCAGAGGGTGTGGATGTCTCCGAAGGCGCTTTCACGCTGGAGGAAGCCAAACGCGCCAAAGAGGCCTTCCTGTCGGCGGCCTCGACCTTCGTTATGCCCATCGTGCAGATTGACGATTCGCTGATCGGTGATGGTGTGCCGGGCGAATTGTCGCTGCGGCTGCGTGAGGCCTATATCCAGCGGGCGCGGCGTTCCGCTGGTATTGACCTGTAAAGGTTTGGAATTCCACCGAAATATTATGTTATGTAGTGTTCGGTTGAATTGTCCCCCGATTGTCGCCTATGATACTTCACGAAATTATGTGCGCCTGTGCGTTGTGATTTCGTGACTTTTGCTTATGTCTGTGTGTGAAGCCCGTTTTGGGCTCGCAATGTCTAACAAGAAGGGCGACTAAATGTCCCACGAAAAGAAACAAAACCTGCAGGACACGTTCCTCAACAGCGTTCGTAAATCCAAAACGCCTCTCACCATCTTCCTGATCAACGGCGTCAAGCTTCAGGGCATCGTCAGCTGGTTTGATAATTTCTGCGTGCTGCTGCGCCGCGACGGTCAGTCGCAACTGGTCTATAAGCACGCGATCTCGACCATCATGCCTGCTGCGCCGGTGCAGTTGTATGAGCAGGAAGAAGACTCGGACGATTAAGTCGCGCTCCGATCACTGGTCGGATCACGCCTTGATCTTTTCGCTTTGACGCACATCTGATCCAAAAACCGTTTACACTTTTTGGGATGTGCGTCTTGTCGTCCAAAGGACTCTTTTGAGCACCAAATTTGTAAACCGCACGCCGGAAACCCAGCGTGCGGTCATTATCGACCCCGACATGGCCGCTCCGCACGCGCCGTCTTCGCCGCGTCAGCCTCAGGGTGTGCCCGCGGCGCGGCGCTATGATGAGTCACGTCTGGACGAAGCCGCCGGCCTGGCCATCGCCCTCGACCTTGAAATTGTCGCCGCAGAGACGGCGCGGGTGCGCAAGCCCAACCCGGCCACGCTTTTCGGTTCCGGCAAGGTCGAGGAGATTGTGACGCTGTGCGAAGAGGTCGAAGCCGATCTCGTCATCGTCAACACCACCCTGACGCCGATTCAGCAGCGCAATCTCGAAAAGGCCTGGGAACGCAAGGTCATCGACCGCACCGGCCTTATTCTCGAAATTTTCGGCCGTCGCGCCCGCACACGCGAGGGCAAGCTTCAGGTCGAACTGGCGCGGCTGGAATACGAACGCTCGCGGCTGGTGCGGACCTGGACCCACCTTGAGCGTCAGCGCGCCACCGGTACGACCGGCGGGCCCGGCGAAACCCAGATCGAACTCGACCGCCGTATGATCGCCGACAAGATCAAGCTGCTCAAGGGGGAACTGGACGAGGTGCGCCGCACCCGCAGCCTGCACCGCAGCGCGCGCAAGAAGGTGCCGTACCCGATTGTGGCGCTGGTCGGCTATACCAATGCTGGCAAGTCGACCCTGTTCAATCACCTGACTCGCGCCGAAGTGCTGGCCAAGGACATGCTGTTCGCCACGCTCGACACGACGCTGCGCACCCTGAAACTGCCGGGCGGACGGGCCGCCATCATTTCCGATACGGTGGGCTTTATCTCCGATCTGCCGCACGAACTGGTCGCCGCCTTCCGCGCCACGCTGGAAGAGGTGCTGGAAGCCGATCTGATCCTGCACGTGCGCGACATGTCAAATCCTGAAAGCGACGCGCAGGCGCAGGACGTGATGCAGGTGCTGACCCATATCCATCCGGACCTCGATAAATCGCGTCTGATCGAGGTATGGAACAAGATCGACCTGCTGGACGAAGAAGCTCGCGACATCCTCTACAGCCGTGCCGTGCTGGATCGCGCCATGAACAAGCCGATCATGGTGTCGGCGATCACGGGCGAGGGGATTGAAAAACTCCTCAGCGACATCGCGCTCAAGGTGGATGAGGCAGGCACCGAAATCGACGTCGAACTGGCGCCGCAGGACGGTCAGCTTCTGGCCTTTCTGTACACTCAGGGCCGCGTGCTGGATCGGTTTGATGACGAAACCGGTCATATCCACCTAAAGGTCAAGCTCTCGGATCAGGCCTTGGGCCGCTATGAGCAGATGACGGGCCGGGCATAGATTTTTCGATACAGCGCTTGGCGGGCACGGCTTATTGTCGTACAAATTTCCCAATCAAAAAGGGAAATGCCAATGAACGGAAATCTTTGGGCCGCCTCGACCGCGGTGCTGAGCCTGCTGTGCAGTGTCGCTTCGGCGGAAACCGTGCGGGTCGATGCGCAGATGGCGCCTCCGGCGCCGCGCGAAGGCCTGTTGAAGATGGGGACAGGCCTGTCGCCTTCGGGCCAGGTCATCAGCGTCAATGATCGCTATCTGACGCTTGCTGGCAAACCTGTTTTGCCGGTTATGGGGGAGTTTCATTATACCCGTTTTCCGGAACAATACTGGGAAGAACAACTCCTCAAGATGAAGGCGGCGGGCGTCACCGTCGTCGCCACCTATGTCATCTGGCAGCACCACGAGGAACGCCCCGGCAGCTTTGATTGGAGCGGGAACCGAAACCTTCGTAAATTCATACAGTTGGCGCAGAAACACGGCCTCTATGTCTATCTGCGTCCCGGCCCCTGGGCCCATGCGGAAGTGCGCTTTGGCGGCATTCCGGACTGGGTGGTCGATTCCGTCCCGACGCGCAGTAACGACCCGACCTATCTTGGCTATGTCGATGCCTTCTTCGAACAGGTGGCCGAACAGGCGAGGGGGCTTTTGTGGAAGGACGGCGGCCCCGTTATCGGCATTCAGATCGAGAACGAATATAACCGCACCGGGCCGCTTCAGGGACGCGATCACATTTCCCGATTGAAGGAGATGTTGCGCGCACATGGCTTTGATGTGCCGCTGTACACGGTCACCGGCTGGGACAATGCGGTGTTTCCACGTGCAGAGG
>NZ_JAIWNX010000097.1 GCF_020217185.1 Asticcacaulis sp. | reverse complement strand
TGATTCCGGTATTCGGTACCTATGTCGATGAACCATGGTCGGCTTCTGCGGGCATCCTGCCGCCGAAGTCGAGTTATCTGTTTCAATTCGGCGTGCGTAATGAGAAGGGTCTGGGGGCGCAGGGGCGCACCTCGACGCAGGATGACGGCGCACGCGACAGCGACATCACGCCCTTCTTTGGCGCGGAATATGGTGGCGGTGTGCCGCAAATGTATCGTCGCCGTCCTTTGATCAGCCCTGACGATATCGCCGACATGGTGATCACCAAGGTCGGCTCAGGTGTCAATCTTCTGGGCTATTACATGTTTCAGGGCGGGCAGAACCCGCCGGGGTCGCCGTCACGCGACGAAAGCATGGCCAGCGGCGGGTACAACGATGTGCCTAAGCTCGGCTACGATTTTCAGGCCCCTCTGGGTCAGTATGGTCAGGCGCACCCGGTCCTGAATAAACTCAAACCCATTCACGCCTTCCTTCAGGCCTTCGGAGATCGTCTGGCCCCGATGAGCGTTTACGCCCCTGAGATAAAACCGGCAGCCGCCGATGATCTGAAAACCCTGCGCTGGGCGTTCCGAGGCGATGGTCAGTCGGGTTTTGTCTTCGTCAATAATCACGTGCGCCAGTACGCCACGCCCGCGCATCCGGATACGCGTTTTGAGGTGAAACTCAGCGGCGAAACCCTGACCCTGCCGTCCAAAGGCGTGACAGTCGAAGAGGGCGCCGCCTTTATCTGGCCCGTCCATTTCGACCTGTCCGGCATCAATCTCCTTTGGGCCACGGCCCAGCCGGTGACGAAGTTTGATGACGGGAAGGGCGATCTTTATGTGTTCGCCGCGACGGGTCAGATCGAGCCGGAATTTGTCTTTGAAGCGAAAGCCGTGCGTACCGTTGCGGGGGCCAAAAAGACCCCGCAGGGGGTGCAGATACGATTACTGCCTGACACCGGGCGCATCGTTACCGTCACCGGCACAAACGGCAAGACCGCACGCCTGCTGCTGCTCAGCGAAGCTCAGGCGCAAAGCCTGACTACCGTGACCGTGCAGGGCCGTCCGCATCTGATCCTCAGCGCCGCACACGTCTTTGGAAACGCCGAGGGTGGCGCGACGTTCCGGCAAACCGGATCGCAATTCAAATTTGAGATTTTTCCATATTTATCAGATAATTTTTCTGCAAATCTGAAGCTAAAACGTGAAGCATCAAAGGGCCTGTTTCAAAGCTGGTCAGCCACGGCGCCAGAGGTCAAACTCACCGCTGAATGGCAGCTTCTGCGCCCGGCCGGCAAGGCACCGCCGCTGAAGACCTGGGGGCCGCGAAACACACCCGTCGTGCCTGAACCGGAGAGCTTTGGGGCTTCGGCCGCGTGGACTGTGAAGGTGCCCAAGGACGCACTGAAAGGGGTATCCGACGTCTATCTGGATGTCGATTATCAGGGCGATGTGGCAAGGCTGTTTTCAGGGCCGCAGATGCTCGACGACGAATACTATATCGGGCGGACATGGCGTATTGGGCTCAAGCGTTATGCCGACAAGCTGACGCAGCCGCTGACGCTCAGCGTCATGCCGTTGCGCGAAGATTCAAAAGTCTATTTCGACGCCAGTGTGAAACCACAATTCACAGAGGGTCAGGTGGCGCGCATCGACGCGATCCGACTGACGCCCGAATACGAACTGACGCTGAAATAGACCGGAAGGCGGGCCTAAGAGCCTGCCCATCCTATCACGAGTCAAATATCGCATAATAAATCTTATGGGAAATTTAGGCGCGCCCAGACGTGAAACCGTTGAAACGTCCGAGTGTTGAGCCATTTCCGTTTGGTTTTTGCGCCGCCTTTGCCTATATCGCTTGCATGGGAGTTGGCCATGATCCTTGTCATCGATAATTACGACAGCTTCACCTATAATCTGGTGCACTATCTGGCGGAACTGGGCGCGGAAACGCAGGTGTACCGCAACGACGCGCTGAGCGTTCAGGACGCGCTGGCGCTGAAACCCAAGGCGGTTCTGCTGTCGCCCGGACCATGTGCGCCGGATCAGGCGGGCATCTGCCTGCCGCTGCTGCGCGCTGCGCCCGAAGACTTGCCGATCTTTGGCGTCTGTCTGGGGCATCAGTCGATCGGTCAGGCCTATGGTGGCGACGTCATCCGCGCCAAGACGCTGATGCATGGCAAGACCAGCCAGATCCATCACAAAGACATCGGCCTGTTCAAGGACCTGCCCAATCCGTTCACGGCGACGCGCTATCACTCGCTGGCCATCAAGCGCGAAACCCTGCCGGACGACCTGATCGTCACCGCCTGGACCGAAGACGGCGAAATCATGGGCGTTCAGCACCGCACTCGCCCGATCCACGGCGTGCAGTTCCATCCGGAATCCATCGCCACCGAAGGCGGTCATCAGATTCTGGCCAACTTCCTGCGACTGGCCGGTATTGAGAGCCACAACCTCTATGTCTGACGCCTTCAAACCCTTGCTGGCCAAGCTGGCGGACGGTCAGACCCTGTCCGACACCGACGCTGAAATCTTCTTTTCCGCCTGCCTGCGCGGCGAACCGACCCCGGCTCAGGTGGCCGCCGCCGTGACCGCCATCCGCCTGCGCGGCGAAACTGTCGGCGAAATCGCTGCGTGCGCCCGCGCCATGCGGGCGGCGGCCAAAACGCTCGACCATCCCTATGATACGGTGGATGTCTGCGGCACCGGCGGCGACGGCCTGCACACGCTCAACATATCCACAGCCGTGGGCTTCGTAGCGGCCGGCGGCGGGCTCAAGGTCGCCAAGCACGGCAACCGCGCCATTACCTCGAAATCCGGTACGGCCGATGTCTTGGCGGCGCTGGGCGTCAATATCGACGCCTCGCCGGAACAGCAGCGCAAGGCGCTGGACGAAGCCGGTATCTGCTTCCTGTTCGCCGTAGCGCATCACGGGGCGATGAAGCATGTCTCTCCAATCCGTCAACAGCTCGGTTTCCGTACCATTTTCAACCTGTTGGGTCCCCTCACCAATCCCGCCGGTGCGCGCCGTCAGGTGGTGGGCGTGCCCTCCCCGCGCTTTATCGAACCAATTGGCAAGGCGTTGGGTCAGCTTGAGGCCGTTCATGCCTGGGTCGTGCACGGTTCCGGTCTGGACGAACTGACCACCACGGGCGAAACCGAAGTGGCGGAATGGAAGGACGGCAAGTTACGCCTGTTCACCATTACGCCCGAAGCCGTGGGCCTGCCACGCGCGGCGCTGGCTGACATTACAGGCGGCGCTCCGGAACACAATGCTGCGGCGTTGCGGCGGTTGCTGGAGGGCGAAAAAGGCCCCTATCGCGATATCGTCATGCTCAATGCTGCGGCGGCCTTCCTGGTAGGCGGGGCGGTTGATACCCTGCGCGAAGGGCTGGATCACGCCGCCGCCAGCCTCGATAACGGCAAGGCCCTGGCCGCGCTCGACCAACTCGTCACCCTTACGAACAGCTAAGACATGTCCGATATTCTGGAAAAGATTGCCACCTACAAGCGTACAGAAGTCGCCGAACGCAAGCCTGCGGCGTCTCTGGCGACTCTGGAGGCGCGCATCAAGGACGTCAGCGTACCGCGCGGCTTTCAACGCGCGCTGGTGGCCCACAAACAGCCGCGCAGTCTTTCGCTGATCGCCGAGGTCAAAAAGGCCAGCCCCTCCAAAGGTCTGATTCGTGAGGATTTCGAACCGGCCACCTTGGCGGCGGCCTATCAGGCCGGCGGAGCGTCTTGTCTGTCGATCCTGACCGATGCGCCCAGCTTTATGGGGCACGAATCGCACTTTGTGGCGGCCCGCAACGCCGTCACCCTGCCCTGCATCCGCAAAGAATTTCTTGTCGATGTGTGGCAGGTCGCCGAGTCACGCAGCCTTGGGGCCGACGCCATTCTGGTGATTATGGCTATGATCGACGACGCTCTGGCCGCCGATCTGATCGCGGCGGCCCATGCCTATGGCATGGACGCCCTGGTCGAAGTACACGACGCGCCTGAGATGGAGCGCGCGCTTAAGCTCGCCTCTCCGCTGATCGGTATAAACAACCGCAACTTAAGAACTTTTGACGTCGATCTGAAAACAACCGAAGACCTGTCGGCCATGGTCGGACCGCAGCACGTTCTGGTCGCCGAAAGCGGTATCTTCACGCCGCAGGACGTGGCGCGGCTCGAAAAAACCGGGGCCACGGCCATGCTGGTCGGCGAAAGCCTGATGCGGCAGGGCGACGTCACTCAGGCGGCGAAGAATCTGCTCACGCCCGCTTGACAAGACTCAAGAACGCATACAGAACACTTTGCACAAGTTCATGACTTGTTCACCATTCATGCGCTAAATATTGCCATGTCCGGGGACAAACTTTTGCAGCGGGTGGACCTATGCTGACGACCAAACAACGCGAACTTCTGATGTTCATTCATGAACGCATCAAGGAGACGGGGGTATCTCCGTCCTTTGATGAGATGAAGGAGGCGCTGGATCTGGCGTCGAAGTCGGGGATCCACCGGCTGATTACCGCTCTTGAAGAACGCGGCTTCATCCGTCGCCTCGCGCATCGGGCACGCGCTCTGGAAGTCATAAAGCTGCCGGATCAGGCCACGACGGCCGCCCCGCCGCGCGGACGTCAGGCCTTTGTGCCGCAGGTGGTCGAAGGTACGCGCCCCGCCGCCCCGGCCCCGGCGTCCAAGCCCGCCAATGACGAAGGCCGCGAACTGCCTCTGCTGGGCAAGATCGCCGCCGGTGTACCCATTGAGGCGCTGGGGGCCGAACGCGACCGTATCCGCGTGCCGGAAATCTTCGTCGGTTCGGGCGAGCACTATCTGCTGGAAATCGAAGGCGATTCGATGATCAATGCCGGTATTCTCGACGGCGATTATGTGATTATCAAGAAGTCGGACTCGGCGCAGTCGGGCGAAATCGTCGTGGCACTGGTCGATGGCGATACGGCTACGCTGAAGCGCCTGCGCAAGAAGGGCGCCTCTATTGCCCTTGAGGCGGCCAATCCGGCCTACAAGACGCGCATCTACAATGCCGACGAAGTGGCCGTTCAGGGCAAGCTGGTCGGTCTGATGCGCCGGTATCATTAAATCGCGTCTTGTTTGGCGACGGCTGCACCCCATATCGCTCTCGTGGAGGATGATATGGGGTTTTCTGTTCTTTATGCGATACTCATGGCCTATGGCGTTGCCTTTTTATTTCCGGAAACTCGGATAGGTCGCAGCCTTAAAGGCCTTCTGATCGACCGTCTGGCGAAGGGACTGAACACGCTTACATGGTCGAAAGTGGTGTTTGCCGCGGCGTTCGTCGCCACGGTTGTCTCGTTCGCCCCGGCGTTTCCGGCTGAGGTGGTGTTTCTGGTCGCCGCAGATACCGCCGTCTATGCCGAAATTGCGGCCATTCTCATGCTGAGCCAGGTTTTATGCCATATCAGAGACTTTTCGCACCGGGTTAGACATTGGACAAACCATAGGATCGTTCAGCCTCTGCGTCTGGCTATAAAAGGAGCCCGTCAACACAGGTCCAGACCGTCACGCAAGGCGGGATCGGATGAGACAGATGCGGCAGATCGAACGGCGGGCTTAATGTACCCATGGCCGCTGACCTCTCAGGGGTTTAGCGGCATGGATTTGCCAGCTTTTCGAACCTGATCGCGTCAGTTCCATGGCTCCCAACCGCTCGAAGTCTGAGGCGGTAATGCGATTGACCCCGGCACAGTTGGCGGGCCAGTCGGCCACCTGAGAGCGCAGGACGATCAGATCAGCGGATTGGCACAGGGCCTCTATCTGTTCAGACTTGGGGGCTTTGCGGCCGAAAGCGAAACCGACGCGGTAAGGTGCGGTGGCCGTTGGCAGGCAGACATAGCTTTTGCACACATAGTCCTGCGGGCCCCTCTGAGGAGCATGGTTCAGCGCATAGTGTTTCAACCAGAGTTGATAGCCGTACTGGCGCACAGTGGGACGCAGACTATAGGCCGTGCCATCAACGCGAAGCGCCGCATTGCTACCTTCGGCCTCCAGCCAGATATCCGGTACTGTCTCACGCGGCCAATAGATAACGGCGAGCGCCGCCAGCAGGCCGACCCAGCGCACCTGACCGCGGATCAGACACATCCACAGAACACCCGCCGTGGACAGGGCCAGCGCCAGATTGGGCGGGGCCGCCACTGTCAACACCGCGCCGGGCAAATCGGCCACAAAACCCGCAATGGCCGCGATCACAGACAGCCCCTGCTGCGCCACCCACAGGATAGGGGCCCCGAAAGGCGTGGCACTCATCACGGTGCCCAGCGCCAGCGCCGGCATAACGATAAAGCCGGTGATCGGGGCTTCGAGCAGATTGCTTAGCAGACCATACATCTGGGCGCGGCTGAAATAGAAGACGCCGAACGGTGTGGTGGCCAACCCGGCCACCGTCGAAGCCAGCACCGAGACCTTCAGTCCGTGCCACAAGCCCTGCCATCCACGCACCCACCATGGCACGTCAAGCTCGCGGACAGGATTGCGCGACACTTCGGCCAGCGCCAGAAGCGCCGCCGTGGCGCAAAACGACATCTGAAACCCCGGTTCCAGTACGGCTTCGGGCATGAGCAGCAACACGATGAGGGCGGCTATGGCCAGAGCGCGCAAACTCAATGCCCGACGGTCAAACACAATGGCCCCAAAGGCTACCCACGCGACCACGGCGGCGCGGATCGCCGGAGCCGGTGCCCCCGAAAGGGCCAGATAAAACCCCACGGCGATCATCCCCAATCCGGCGGCCCATTTCTTGATCGGGTATCTCAGCGCGATCGGTGGGCTCAGGGCCAGCGCGCCCCGGCAGGCGAAGAAGGCAAAGCCGCCGACAATCGCCATATGCAGACCAGAAATGGACAGAATATGCGCCAGCCCCGAATCGCGCATGTCTTCAACCAGTTCAGGGGCCAGAAAGGCCTGATGCCCGGTCACCATGGCGGCGGCAAATCCGCCCATGCGCGTATCCGGAATCTGCGCCATCAGACGCTGCGTCACCTCCCAGCGCAGATGATTGAGCACTACGATCCTTTGCAGCCGTGCCGGTAGCGGGGGGGTGTCGATGGTTCGAATGCGGCCGGGCGCAAACCCCACGGCCCCCACCGCATCGAACCACGCCGTGCGTGCATAGTCGTATCCGCCTGGAATACTCGGCCCCGCCGGTGGGTGGAGGATGGCAAAGACAGAGATGGACTGACCGGGGGCCAGATCTGGCGGCAGGGTGCGCAGGCTGAGGCGCACGCGGATAGGCGTTTGTTCCGGCGCGACACCCGACAGTCTCAGCGGCGCCAGCAAAAGTTTGGGTTCCGAACTGTCGGTGCCGACTATATCCATAATCACCGCATCGAGATGGAATTGCGTCTGCTGGGACATGAGCACCGGAGCCGCTACGCGCTCGGTGCGAAGTTTGCATAAGCCCACCCCCAGTGTGAACATCACGATGAACAGAAGGCCGTGGCGAACGACAACAGGCCATTGCCGCCAGACAGACAGGGCATAGATACCCCCCGCGACACCCATGACAGGTAAAATCCACAGCCAGGGCGGCTCAAAACGCAGGCTCAAATAAACGGCGCATCCCGCGCCCACAGCCACAGGCAGCCAAAGCACCAGACGGCCGACCTGCTGGGCAAGCGATTGCCGCAGAGACTGCGCCCAATCAATGGCCCGGATATGCGAAAGCCAGACGCGAAGCCGCTGCAATCCCCCTACCCCCGTCACCTCTGCTGAGCACATCCCTGACTTACAAAACATGCCCTTGCGCGGGAAGCAATAGAGGCGTGAAGTTTGCCTCCGCTTATGAAAATATTTTTCACCAGCGATAAAATGCTGCGCAGGGAAGAGACACTACGGCTAAAATCGCATGGTGTAAGGGTTCACAAAAAATTGTTAAGTCAGACAAGTTGCAACCCTGCTCGACCTTGGCATACGAATACAAAATACGTTTAAAATCATCTATATATTGCAGTTTTTGATCTGTCTCCAAGCCCCACCCGCCCCCTTCAAAAGGCTGACGAAAGCGTCAATCCATGCCACCTGACGCCTTGGTGCCTCACTGTCGCGCACACACTGATGAAAGAGGCTCTTTTCATTTAGGTTTGCACTTTATATAGCAGGTGCAACGAAAATGCCGTTTGCATTGCACACAAAGATAAGAGGTAAGCACGTCATGACCCAGACACCTCCCGCCAAAGTCACCGTAGGCGACAAGGTCATAGATCTGCCGATCCTGAAGGGCTCTCTCGGCCCGGACGTGATCGACATTCGTAAGCTCTATGCGCAGTCCGATGCCTTCACCTACGATCCGGGCTTTACCTCCACGGCGTCGTGCGAATCGAAGATCACCTATATCGACGGTGATCAGGGCGTGCTGCTGCACCGCGGCTACCCGATTGATCAACTGGCCTCGCAGTCGAACTTCCTCGAAACCTGCTACCTGCTGCTGCACGGCGAACTGCCGTCGGCCGCTGAGTACGAAAAGTTCGAAAGCACCATCACCCGTCACACCATGCTGCACGCGCAGTTCGACCGGTTCTTTGACGGTTTCCGCCGCGATGCGCACCCGATGGCCATCATGACCGGCGCGGTTGGCGCTCTGTCGGCCTTCTATCACGACAGCCTCGACATCCATGACGCCCAGCAGCGCGAAATCTCGGCGCACCGCCTGATCGCCAAGATGCCGACCATCGCCGCGCGCGCCTTCAAATACAGCGTCGGTCAGCCCTTCGTGCATCCGAAGAACAACCTGTCCTACGCCGAAAACTTCCTGCGCATGTGTTTCGCCGTGCCGGCCGAAGACTATGTGGTCGATCCGGCGCTGGTGCGTGCCATGGATCGCATCTTCATCCTGCACGCCGACCACGAACAAAACGCCTCGACCTCGACGGTTCGTCTCGCCGGGTCGTCGGGTGCCAACCCGTTCGCCTGTATCGCCGCCGGCATTGCCTGCCTGTGGGGCCCGTCGCACGGTGGGGCCAACGAAGAAGCGCTGAACATGCTGCGTGAAATCGGCACGCCGGAAAAGATCCCGGAATTCATCGCTGGCGTGAAGGACCGTCGTTACAAGCTGATGGGCTTTGGTCACCGCGTCTATAAGAACTACGATCCGCGCGCCAAGGTCATGCAGACCTCGGCCTACGAAGTTCTGGCCGCCACGGGCCGCGAAAACGACCCGCTGTTCCAGGTCGCCAAGGAACTGGAAGCCGTCGCCCTGAAGGACGACTTCTTCATCGAGCGCAAGCTGTTCCCGAACGTCGATTTCTATTCCGGCATAACCCTGTCGGCCATGGGCTTCCCGACCACCATGTTCACCGTGCTGTTCGCTCTGGCGCGCACTGTGGGCTGGATCGCCCAGTGGAAGGAAATGATCGAAGATCCGGGCCAGAAGATCGGCCGCCCGCGTCAGCTCTATACCGGCGCGACGCAACGCGACTTCGTGCCGCTGTCGCAACGCGGCTAAGCAGTTTGCACAGAAACAGAAAAGCCCGTCGGAAACGGCGGGCTTTTTTTGTTGTTTATCAGAGTGCTGCGCGGGACAAAGGCACCACACTCGTCAGGCCTTGCTGGCAGCCTCAAGCCCCAGACGCGACGCCTCCTGCCGCAGCGCCTTCTGGGCGGCGCTGAACTGCGCCGACCCGCCGCCATCGCAATTATAGAGTATGGCCAGTGTCACCTGCTCGTCGATAAAACTGCGCAGATGGCCCGTGAAGCCGTTGATCCGCCCGCCGTGTGTGCAGTAACGGCGGCTGTCTTCGGTGACGCCCAACCCGACACCGAAGCCGTAGTTCAGGGGCTCTTGGCCCTGCCGCTCCCACGCGGGTTTGCCGTTTTTCAGCAGGGCCGGTGTCATCATGGCCTCAAGGCTGTAAGGCTTGATGATCTGATGATTGAGCAGGGCCGCGTGCCAGCGACACAGGTCCTCGGTCGTCGAACGGATGGCCCCGGCCCCGCGCAGGAAGGTCGGCGAAACCGGCAGGTTGGGCAGGAAGCCCCCTCGGGTCGGCGTA
>NZ_JAIWNX010000096.1 GCF_020217185.1 Asticcacaulis sp. | reverse complement strand
TAGCCACGTGTCACCGCATTGGTCACCTCGCAGCTCTGGTCGATGGTCGTATTGGCCATGCCCGCGCGCTCAAACAGATGCTTGCGGCAAAAATCGGCAAAACTCTGACCCGATAAACGCTCAACGATCGACGACAGCAGGGTAAAGCCGGAATTGGAATAGGCCCAGCCCATGCCCGGCGCAAAGCGATAGAGCGGCTTGCCCGCACGGATCAGTTTGAGAATGTCGTCTGTGCTGTAATCGCGGGTACGCGCCGCGTCCAGAATGCTGTGGTCCTGACGATTGATATAGTCGCCCATGCCAGAGGTGTGGCTCATCAACTGGTGCAGGCTGACCTCAGCGGCGCGCGGGAAATCCGGCAGGAATTTCGATAGCGGATCATGGACATTAAGTTGTCCCTGTTCAGCCAGCAACAGAATGGCCACAGCCGTGAATTGTTTGGTGATCGAGGCTATGCGCAGGCTCGTCTGCGGGGTAATCGACACCGCACTGTCGATATCCGACTGCCCGAAGCCCTTAGAATAGAGCATGACACCCTTATGCATCACGCTCAGGGTCAGACCCGGTGTCAGGCGGGTGTCGATCATGGCCTGCGCCAGCGCGTCCAGCGTGGGCCAGTCTTTCAGTGCTGGTGCGTCACCCGTAGCGGCAGACGCGCCCTGCATAGACGGCTGAGGGCGCAAGACGCTACCGCCCAGAGCCGCCAGACTCAGGGCCACCGCCGCACGGCGCGTCATACCCCCCAAAGGATACGAAAATCGGGTCATGGTAAAGGATGTGCTACCGACATCTTAAGCCTGAGTTAACGCCCGAACGGATCACGGAAATATCAGAACGGGATGCTATAGCCGCAGAGTTGGGCGAAAATCGGTACGGCGCAAGGGGTGTCTATGCACCCCTCTTCTCAAATTTTTGTCAGGCTCAGGTGCTGCAATACGGCTTCGGCGGCGCGGATGGCCGGGGCCGGTTGACCGCGGCCCATCAGGTCGAGGGCGGCGTATTGCGCCTCGGTCTGGGCGGCGCGGAAGGCCGGATTGTCCAGTCTGTGGCTGAGCGCAGCGACCAGATTGGCCGTTGTACAGTCGTGCTGGATAAATTCAGGGGCCACCCCCTTCCCTGCCATGATGTTGAACAGGGTGACGTGGGTAAGCGGCGACATGTGTTTGAACAGGAAATAGGTCAGGGGTTCGACCTTATAGGCCACAATTATCGGGCATCCGGCCAAAGCCAATTCGGTCGTCACCGTCCCAGAACAGGCCAGGGCCACGGTCGCCGCCCGCATGGCCGAGAGTTTATCCATTTCGTTGTCGATCAGGTGCAACGGAGCCTGCACACCCGCCAGCCCGTCGCGCACCTGATCGCGCACCGTATCGGCCACCGGTACGACGAAGACCAGTTCAGGACGCTGCCGCGACAGGGTTTCTATGGTCTCACGGAACACCGGCATCAGGCGCTTGATTTCGGAGGGGCGGCTGCCCGGCAGGAACAGCAGCAGAGGCGCCTCGCCTATCCCCAGTCGCCCGCGCAGACCGTCGGGATCGGCAGTGCTGAAATCGACATTCAGGGCCGGATTGCCCACAACGACGGTCTTTAGCCCCTCTTTTTCAAAATAGGGGGCGTCCATCGGGTGCAGGGCCAGCAGCAGATCAACGCTTTGCGCCAGTGTTTTGGCTCGCCCCGGACGGGTAGCCCACACCTGCGGCCCGACATATTTGATCAACGGAACGTCGGGCAGGACGGCGCGGATGCCGTGCGCCACGCGCAACGTAAAGCCCCACGAGTCGATCAGCACAACAGCGTCAGGCTTTTCCCTGAGCGCCTGCGCCACCGTATCCGCGACACGCAGCTTGACGCGCTTATAGGCCTTCAGCCCTTCGATCAGGCCCAGAATCGAAAGCTCTGAGATATCGAACGGGCTCTTGACACCCAGTTCGGCCATACGCTGCCCACCGACGCCGCAAAAGGTGAGTGGGACGGGAGATTGCCTTTGCAATTCACGCATCAGCCCGGCCCCCAGCATGTCACCGGAGGCTTCGGCAGCGACCAACATCAGCTTAGTCGGTTTGGGCGGGGGCGGCGTGTCCATAGATGAAAAGTCCCAGTTCGGCGGCGCGGGCATAGACGCGCGCCTTATCTACGACGAGCAGCGCCCCCGCCTGCCCGACAATTCCACAAAGACCCGCCGCCGCTGCCGCCTCGACCGTCTGAACGCCGATGGTCGGCATGTCGAGCCGCAAATCCTGTATCGGTTTGGGCACCTTGGCCAGCACACCCTTGCGCCGGTCCTGTGTGCCGATAAGCACCGGCGACAGCGTCGCCACGCGCTTCAGAAGCGCGTCCGTGCCTTCCTGTGCCTCGACCGCCAGTGTGATCCGCCCGGCGACGACCGCCGCCTGACCAATATCCAGCGCCCCAAGCGCGTGCGCGACGCGAAAGGCCTCTTCCACATCTTCACGGGCTTCCGGAGACGGTGCCTCACCGGCCTGAAGCCCCTCTTCGAGGCACAGTTCCGGATTGGCCTCGTGCGCCCCCTCTATGGCATAGCCCTGACTTTCAAACACTCGGGCAACTTGCCGCAGGAGCGAGTCGTCGCCGCCGCGTCCGGCCGCCTGGATGCCCGGCAGGTGTGCCGCCCCGCCCTCGTCGCGTTGCATGGCATCGAAGTCCGGGCGCTGGACATAGCCGACCATGCAGACGGCACGGCAGCCTTCCTGCGCCAGAGCCACAAAGATTTTCTGGAAATGGCCGACATCAATATCGTGGCCGGGATGGTCCGCCAGTTCAGCGTCCGCCAGCCCTTCCAGCCGGATGACGCAATAGGGTCGTCCGCTGCGCTTGAGGTAACGGGCGATTTCGACCGGCACCAGTCCACCGCCGGCAATGAGGCCGAGCTTGTCCATCACTCGACCGGCAGGCAGATGGGACGGTTGGAATCTTCGCGGATGAATTGCACAATTTCAACCACCTGCGGAATGTCGCTGAAGTTTTCCAGCACGTCGTCCAGACGCTCCTGGAAGGTGCCTTCCGGTGCGAACATCATGCGATAGGCGGTACGCAGCGACAGGATCAGGTCGCGCGAGAAACCTCGACGCTTCAGCCCCACCAGATTGAGGCCTTCCAGACGCGCGTGGTTGCCCCACACCGAACCGTAGGGGATGACGTCCTTGGTCACCATGGCCGCGCCGCCGACGAAGCTGTAGCGGCCGATGCGCGCGAACTGATGCACGCCGCACAGGCCACCCAGAAACACGAAATCGCCGACCTTTACGTGCCCGCCCAGAGACGCATTGTTGGCCAGCACCACATTATTGCCAACGACGCAGTCGTGGGCCACGTGGCTGCCGACCATGAACAGGCAGTCATTACCGACGGTCGTGACGCCCCCGCCCTTGACCGTGCCGGTGTGCATGGTGACGTGTTCGCGGATCTGATTGCGTTCACCGACGATAAGGCGTGTATCTTCGCCCTTGTGCGCCAGATGCTGCGGCGAGCCGCCCAGAACCGCAAAGGGATGCACGTAACAGTCGGCGCCGATTTCCGTATGGCCTTCGATGACCACACTGGCTTGCAGGGTTACGCGGTCGCCCAGCACGGCTTGCGGGCCTACGATGCACCACGGGCCGACGCTGACGCCTTCGCCCAGTTGCGCCCCTTCGTGGATAATAGCCGTCGGGTGAATGCTCATTGCGGGGTCTCGACCACCATGGCCGCGAATTCACATTCGCAAACGATTTTCTTGTTCACAAAAGCTTCGCCACGGAACTTGAAGACATCGCCGCGGTGACGCGTCACCTCGACGTGCATCCGCAACTGATCACCGGGACGCACGGGGCTACGAAACTTCACGCCATCGACGCCCATGAAGAAGATGGTCTTGCCTTCGACGGAGACATCCAGCGACTTCGACATCAGCACAGCCCCGGTCTGGCCCAGCGCCTCGATGATCAGAACGCCCGGCATGACCGGGTTTTCAGGGAAATGGCCGTTGAAGAAGGGCTCATTGAACGTGACGTTCTTGATGCCGACCATGCTCTTGTTCTTGATCCAGTTTTCACCGCGATCAATCAACAGGAACGGATAGCGATGCGGAATCCGCTTCATCACTTCCTGATAGCTGATGTCGATACCGGTTTCGGGTGCCCCGCCTTCCGGCACCTCGCTGCCTTGATCCGTGGTCATTCTGCTCTTAGCCCTTATCCTTGGTGGCGGCCTTGCTCAGCCAGGCCGTCTCGCGCAGAAACTGCCGCGACGGCTTGGCCGGGAAGCCCGACCACATCTGTCCCGCAGGGACGTCTTTAAACACAACCGCACCCGCAGCCACCTTGGCCCCGGCCCCGATATCAATATGGTCGATCACGCCCGCCCGACCCCCGAACATGGCCCCATCCCCCACCTGAACGGAACCGGAAAGCCCGGAATGGGCGGCGACGATGACGTTACGTCCGAGTTTAACGTTATGGGCGATCTGAACCATATTGTCGATCTTTGAAGCCTCGCCGATCACCGTGTCGTCATAGGCCCCGCGATCGACGCAGGTTCCCGCACCGATGGAGACATGATCCTGAAGGATGACGCGCCCCAGTTGCGGCACATCAATCAGGCCTTCGTGATCGCCCGAAACGCCAAAACCAGCCTCGCCGATTCGCACACCCGACGCCAGATGCACGCCATCACCGATCAGGGCGCAATAGATGGTCGCGTGTGCGCCGATGTAACAATTACGTCCGATCTGACAGCCTGGACCAATGACGGTATAGGCTTCGATGTGCGACCCGCGCCCGATCTCCGCTCCCTGACCGACAATGACCCCTACCCCCAATGTCACGCCCTCTTCGATACGGGCTGTGGGGTGAATGGCCTGTGTTCCTTCGTGGCGACGCGGTCTGTACAGCTTCGCCGCCAGTCGTGACCACGATGCCTGCGGTGAGCGGGTGACAAGCGCCACGGTTTGCTCAGGCACATGGTCGATATCGGCTTCGTGGACAAAGGCAAAGCCAGCACGCGTGCGGCGCAGATTTTCGAGATAGCGACGGTCGCTGAAATAGGCGGCGTCGCCCTGCCCCGCCACCGACAGGGGGGCGCAGCCGTTCACACGACGCGCCGTCAGGTCTGCACCCGACGATACGCTGGCAAAGGCCAGACCGAGAACGTCATCAAGGGCGATTTCGGAAGCAACATCAAAGAATCTTTGATCGGGCATGCCCTGCAAATCCTCCTTACCCAAACGACAGCAAAAGTACGAAAAGTCGCATATAGCTCAAAAAAACAGAGCCTTGTCCAGCTATGCGTGCGCACATTTCGCCGGACAAGGCTCACTCAATGTTTACAAAGTTTTCAGACGCCAATGGCGGCTAAAACTTAACCGCCTTGCTGGGCGTCCTGCTCAGCCTTCGCCTTCAGCAGCTTCTGACGGTCAGCTTCCGGCAGAACGACGCGCTTGATATCGACCGCTGCCTTCGAATCGTCGAGCTTCTTGATCACGTCGCCGGTGATATCCATAGCCGGGTTGGCGAACAGAACCGCCTTGCGGTCAACCAGCATTCCGCAGTTCTTGCTTTCGTAGGTCGCCGACAGCGCCGGGGCAACCAGTTGCGCCACCTTCACATTGGCGTCCTGCTCGGTACGGCCCAGTTCCTGATTGACGATGAACGCCTTGTCCTGGAAGGCCTTGACCTTACCCATGAAGGCCTGAGCCAGCGGGTCGAACTTGTCCTTGGTCAGGGTCTTTTGCTGAGCGGCGAGACCGGCACGCTCTTTTTCCAGCGCCTGCGCATCGGGCTCAAGCTCGGCCTCGGCCTGCTGGTTGATCTGTTGCAGGCGCTGAGCGGCGGCCTTGGAGACGGCGGCATTGGCCATCACGGCTTCGTTCGAATACACGCAAACGCCGGCGATAACCGGGCCCGGCTTGGTTTGGGGCTGCGCCGGCGCCGGGGCCGCGGCGGGGGCCGGGGTCTGGGCAACAGCGACCGAGGTCAGGGCGGTGGCCGACAAGGCGGCGACAGTAAGAAGAATTTGCTTTTTCATAGCGTGGAAACTCGTTCGGTGGATCTTGTGGGAAGATAAATTAAAACTGTGTAGATTGTGAGAAACGGAAGGTCTCGGTCTTGTCGTAGTCTTCGCGCGACAGGATCTGGCTGATATCGAACTGGATCGGCCCCATGGGCGACTTCCAGCGGATGGTCACGCCCGCCGAAGCGCGCAGCGACATGTCATCCTTGATATAGTCCAGACGTGTACCGGCCGTACAGTTACCAAGCGTCGCCTGAGCGGCGCTGCAATATTTCAGGCGGTCATCGATGCCACCGAGCGTACCGAAATCGACAAACAGAGCGGTTTTGAGGCCGTACTGCTCGGGCAGACCGTTGGGAATGCCCAGTTCGACGGTGCCAATGGCGTAGGTTTCACCGCCCAGCGCGTAGGTCGAGTTGGTGTCGCGCGGACCGATACCGGCATTTTCGAAGCCGCGGAATGTGGTGCCCCCCTTGAAGAAACGGTCGTTGATGCGAACGGCGTCGCCGCCCACGGGCGTGATGTTACCGGCGATACCTTGCAGGTGCAGGACCATATCCTTGCGGAAGCCATGATACCAATGGCCTTCAAGCTCGGAGCGAACATAGCGCGTGTCACCGCCCAATCCGGCGAAATCCTGACGCAGGATGGCCTGCCAGCCGCGCGTCGCCAGCACGTAGTCGTTACGGCGGTCGAACGACAGGGTGTAGCCGACGCTGGAGGTCACGCCGTTGCCGCAGCTATATTGCAGGGCGTCACATTCCGACGAACCCGAATAGGTCAGTTCGTCGCTGCGCAGGTTATAGCGCAGGCGCAGGATGGAATAGCCGTTCAGGCTGTAGCCCAGACGCAGGCCCGCACCGTTCGTTTTCGACGAATAGCTGACACCCGAATAGTTATACGAGCTGGAGAAGAGGTCGATACCCGCCGAGACGTCACGGCCCATAAAGCGCGGTTCGGTGAAGGACAGATCGACATTCTTCTGGATCGAACCCAGCGACACACGCGCCCGCACGTTCTGACCGCGGCCGCGGAAGTTGCGTTCGGTGATACCGACGTCGAGGATGAACTTTTCGTAGGAGGAGAAGCCTGCACCGAAGCTCAGTTCGCCGGTCGGCTGCTCGGTGACCTGCACCTGAATATTGGTGCGGTCAGGGGCCGAACCCGGCGTTTCCTTGATATCGACGTCCTTGAAGAAGCCCAGCGCATTGACGAACATCTTGGAGCGTTCGATCAGGGCCTTGTTATAGGCGTCGCCTTCCGAAACCAGCATTTCACGGCGCACGACGCGATCGAGTGTGCGGGCATTGCCGACAATGTCGATCTTGTCGATATAGACGCGCGCGCCTTCGCGCACGTTGAAGGTCACATCGACCGTCTTCGTTTCCGGATTGCCTTCGTCGCGCGGGCGCACGTCCACAAAGGCAAAGCCCGCCTGCCCGGCTGCGTAAGTCAGGGCGTCCACCGACTTTTCGATCAGGTCGCTTTCATAGAGCTGGCCCGGCTGGATCGGCAACATGCGTTGCAGGTTTTCGCCGTTCAGCTTCTCGTTTTCGGTCTTCACCACGACGCGGCCGAAATTGTACTTCTGACCTTCATCCAGCGTGTAGGTGATGACAAAGTCCTTACGGTCCGGCGTCAGTTCGGCCACCGCCGAGACGACGCGGAAGTCGTAATAGCCGCGGTTGGTGTAGAACTTCTTCAACTGCTCACGGTCGTAGTCCATACGATCCGGATCGTAGTTGTCGTTCGACGAGAAGAACTTCCACCACAGCGACTTCTTGGTGACGACGACGCCGGCCAGTTCGTTATCCGAGAAGGCCTTGTTGCCAACAAAGTTGACGTTTTCGACGCCGGTTTTCACGCCTTCGTCGATTTCAAAGATCAGATCGACGCGCTTTTGCGGCAGTTCGACGATCTTCGGCGTCACCGTAGCCGAGATACGGCCTGAGCGACGGTAAAGTTCGATAATGCGCTGCACATCGGCCTGCACCTTGGCCTTGGTGAAGACACCGCGCGGGCGGATCGTCACTTCGTCGCGCAGCTTGTCCTTGGACAGGGCGCTGTTGCCCTCGAACACCACCTGATTGATGATCGGCGCTTCGACGACGCTGATGACCATTTCGTTGCCGTTCATGACGATCTGCACGTCGGAGAACAGTTCCGTGCGGTAAAGCGTCTTCACCGACTGGTCGATCAGGAGGTCGTTGACCGTCTGGCCTACCTGCACCGGCAGGTAGGAGATGATGGTGGCGGCATCGATACGTTCGTTGCCTTCCACCTTGATTCGCCCGATCACAGCGACCTGTGGGGCGGGGGCCGCGGGCGCTGCCTGAGCGGCCGGGCTTGCCGGGGCTTCCTGCGCCAGAGCGGGAGCGGAGGCCGCCAGAAGCGCCAGCAGGCTGACGCTGACGGTCCAAGCATGTGTCTTGGAAGTGGTGGAGGCAGGACTATTCATGGAAAGGTTTCGTTCCGCTTATATGTATGGCCGTCACGAACGGAGGCAAAGGACGGGAGATGTCTCCCGATCTGCGTCGGTCATGAAAACAGCCCCCCGAAAAACTTGGTAAACCCGATACGGTTAAGGTCATTCCATGTAGCGAACAACATCAAACCTAACAAGGCCACAAGTCCAAATCTGTATCCAAGGCCCTGCACGGTGGCGCTGAGCGGTCGCCGCGCAATGGCCTCATAGGTATAAAAGACCAGATGCCCGCCATCGAGCACCGGGATCGGCAACAGGTTCACAAACCCGATGCCGACCGAGACGAAGGCCGCCATCTGCAACAGGGTCAGCAGCAGACTGAAGGCCATCTGCCCCGGCGTCGCCTTGACGCTGGCGACTTCGGCGGTCAGGTCGCCCGTCGCCTTGGTCATGCCGATAATGCCCGAAAGCTGATCTCCGTTTTCTTTTCCGGTGAAAATACGGCCAATATAGGTCAGGGTCGTGTCAAGTACGCCGATCGTTTTCTGCGTCCCCAGCCACAAGGCTTCGTGCGGCCACGGGGTGCGCGGTTCCCCGTCACCGATCCTGACGGCCAGCACGCCGGCATAGGTCGGTACGTGCTGCGATACCTCCTCAATCAGACGGCGCTCCGGCGTCACCGTCAGGCGTACAATCTCGCCATCACGCCGCACGTCCACCGCTGTGGGTTCATTGCCGCGCATCCGCACCAGCATAATCACGTCTTCTGAGGTCTTGACCTCACGGCCGTCAATGCGGACGAACTGATCGCCGACCTTGAGGCCTGAGCGGGCACCGGGGCCGTTGGGCTCGGAAAAGCCCATGACGGTTCCGGGGGCCATGCCCTTGCCCACGATCATGAAGACCGCTGCAAAGATGATAATAGCCAGCACAAAATTGGCCACCGGCCCGGCCAGCACGATCAGAAAGCGTTGCCACACCGGCTTGAAATGGAAATAGGCCATTTCCGCGCCCGGCCCTTCGCGCTCACGGATGGCGCGGCGGGCCTTTTCCAATTCTTCGGCGTCGGGTGACATGGAAGACACATGTTCGTCGCCCGAAAACTTGACATAGCCGCCCAAAGGCAGGGCGCTCAGACACCACAGCACGCCATTCTTGTCGCGTTTAGACCAGATGACGGGACCGAATCCGACGGAGAAGCGTTCGATTTTCGTTTTAAACAGCCGGGCGACGCTGAAATGTCCGAGTTCGTGAAAGGTCACGATCAACGAGATCACCAGCAGAAAAAGAGGTATGGCCAGAATATAAAAGATCATTATCGTCCGTACTTTATCCCGTCATGCCTGTGAAAAGGCCTGCCCCTGTGTTCCCGCTGCCCGACGAGCAGCCTCACCGGAAGCGGCCAGTTGTGCCCGTGTTTCGGCATCCACCCGCTCGATGTGCGCGACATCATGGCGCAAATCATTACCGAAAGCCATAGACAGCGATTGCGCCCGCATCATGGCGGCTTCGACCGTTGCCGGAATGTCGAGAAATCCGATGCGCCCCTCAAGGAAGGCCTGCACC
>NZ_JAIWNX010000095.1 GCF_020217185.1 Asticcacaulis sp. | reverse complement strand
ATCACCTCGTTAGCGGCATTATAGACGACCGGCATAAGCCCGCCGGCCTCCAGCGCCTCGCGCGCCAGCCTGAGCATGGGGAAGGCCTCGGTATCGGGCCGCTCAAAGGTCAGGGTCGAAAGCGCACACAGATCGAGCGGCGGCGCGGACCAGCTATGGCGCTGCGGCCAGCCGAGGCAGTAGGAAATCGGCACGCGCATATCCGGCGGCCCCATCTGAGCCAGGGTCGAACCGTCGGTATATTCGACGAGGCTGTGCACGACGGATTGCGGATGGATCAGCACGTCGATCTGAGCCGACGGCATGTCGAACAGATAAGCCGCCTCAATCAGTTCCAGCCCCTTATTGGCCAGCGATGCGCTGTCTATGGTGATCTTGGCGCCCATCGACCAGTTGGGATGCTTTAACGCCTGTTCGCGCGTGACGTGGGCCAGGTCTTCGCGCTGGCGACCCCGGAATGGCCCGCCCGACGCGGTGAGGATCAGGCGGCGGATACGCGTGCGCTCGGCCTCTTCAAAGACCTGAAAAATGGCATTGTGTTCCGAATCGACAGGCAGAATGCGCCCGCCCGCCGCCTCGGCACGCAGGATCAGCGAACGGCCACAACAGACAAGGCTTTCCTTATTGGCCAAAGCCACCGTGGCCCCCGTCCCCGCCGCCGCCCAGACCGGACGCAGGCCCGCAATGCCGACAATAGCCGCCATCACCCAATGGACGGGACGCGCCGCGGCGGCCTCGACGGCGTCAGGGCCACAGGCGATTTCGATACCGGAGCCCTTCATGCGTTCGCTGAAATCGGCCCATTGCGAGGCATCGGACAGGACCGCCAGACGCGGCCGGAATTTCAGCGCCTGCTCGGCCAATAGCGCCGAATTACGTCCGGCGCACAGGGCTTCCAGTTCGTAATCTTCGCCGGGCGTCAGGGTTTCTTCGATCAGGTTCAGCGTTGAGACGCCGATGGAGCCGGTCGAACCGAGGATGGAGATACGCCTCATAGCTTGGTCCCCAGCATGACCAGCCAGCGGATACCGCCGATGGCGACGATCGCAAACATCAAGCCGTCCACGCGATCCAGCAGGCCGCCGTGGCCGGGGATCAACGTGCCGGAATCCTTGACGCCATAGCGGCGTTTGAGCATCGACTCCCACAAATCGCCGCCCATGGTGGCAAAGGCCACCAGCAAACCGACGATCAGCGCCGCCGTGCTCGACTGAAAGAGCTTGGTGAGGTCGGCCAGCGTCCCGGCGGTCAGCATACCGGCGATCATGCCCCCGGCAAAGCCTGACCAGGTCTTGTTGGGCGAATATTTGCGCCACAGCTTGGGTCCGCCCACCAGCTTACCGACCAGATAGGCCGCGCTGTCTGCCGCCCAGGCGATCAAGAAGGCGAAAAAGACCCAATAGACGCCGTTATGCGTCTCACGCAGCCAGATCAGCACCAGAGCCGGCCAGCCTATGTAAAAGGCTCCGTAGGCGGCATCGAGGTGCGGTCCTTTCAGGTAGCGGAAATAAAAGCCCGCACAGATGGCGCCCAAGGCCAGTACCGCCAACCCCGCCAGCATGTTGAACAAATAGACGGTAAACACCCCGCCCAGAATAGCCAGACTGATGGCGACGGCCATGCGGCTCGACAACTGAGGGGCTGCCATCGCGCCCCATTCAATCGCCAGCAAGGCCACCCCGACGCTGAGCAGCAGCAGAAAGGCCCAGTTGCCATAGGCGATAATCAACAACACAATCGGGATCAGCACCGCCGCCGAAGCGATGCGAAACAGCAGTTCACGTGAGGATTTTTTCGGTTTCGCGTCAGACGGAAGCGACATCACTGGCCTCAACCGCGCCGAAGCGACGCTCGCGCCGGCGGAATTCTTCCAGCGCCGCCTTCAGCGCCTCGCCGTCATAGTCCGGCCACAACACGTCCTGAAACACAAATTCGGCGTAGGCCGCTTCCCACAGGAGGAAGTTTGACAGCCGGTGTTCTCCGGACGTGCGGATCAGCAAATCCAGCGGCGGCAAGCCTGAGGTGGACAAAAGCCCTCCAAAGCGTTCCGCCGTCAGATCCTCAAGCGCCGCCTCCCCCGCCTTCACTTGCCGGGCAAAGGTTTTGACCGCTTCGAGAATGTCCGCCTGTGCGCCGTAATTGAGCGCCACCTGCAGGAAAAAACGGCTATTGTGCTGCGTGCGCTGATGCGCCTCGTCCACACACTCACGGATATCGACCGGCAGACCCGCCCTGTCGCCGATAATGCGCACGCAGACGCCTTCGCGCACCAGACGGTCCAGGTCGGAACGGATAAAGGCCTTGAGCAGGCCCATCAGGTCAGACACCTCGGTCGCCGGTCGCCGCCAGTTCTCCGTTGAGAAGGCGAACACCGTCATATGCGTCACGCCCAGATGCGGCGCGGCCGTAATCGTCTTGCGCAACGCCTCCACACCCGCCTTGTGGCCAAAGGTGCGTATCTGACGGCGCGCCTTGGCCCAACGCCCGTTGCCATCCATGATGATGGCGACGTGCAGCGGCACCGGAGCGGCACCTGTACCGATATGATCCGGCCCTGAGGGCATAAAGGACGCTTTCCTGAAAACGACAGAAGGGGCAATACACACAAAAGCGCCCGGTTTTAGGCACCGGGCGCGGCGCAGGTGCTTAGACCTGCATGATCTCCGCTTCCTTGACCTTCAGCATCTCGTCGATGCGCTTGATGGCCTCGTCGGTGAATTTCTGGACCTCGGTGGTCATCTTCTTCTGTTCGTCTTCGGAGATCGTCGAGTCCTTTTCGGCCTTCTTCAGCTCGTCATTGGCGTCGCGGCGCACATTGCGCACGGCCACGCGCTTTTCTTCCGCGTACTTGCCGGCGATCTTGGCCAGTTCCTTACGGCGTTCCTCAGTCAGGGGCGGGATCGGCACGCGCAGGGTTTGACCGTCGGTGACCGGGTTCAGCCCCAGACCGGCATTGCGGATGGCCTTTTCGACCGATACGACCAGCCCCTTGTCCCAGACATTGACGCTGATCATGCGCGGTTCCGGCACCGAAATGGCGGCGCAGGACAGGATCGACATGGCGGAGCCATAGGCATCGACCGTAATGCCTTCCAGCAGGCCCGCAGAAGCACGGCCGGTACGCAGACCGCCGAAATCGTCCTTGAGCGCCGTCACGGACTTGTCCATGCGGTCCTTGTACTTGTTGAGATCAGGCTTGCTCATCTTGGTATCTCTGTATTGGAGCGCTCTCCGGAAGGGGTTACCCCGTCGGAAAGACGCGCGTTAGAACACTATCATACAGGCGTTCAGGCCTGCCCGGAAATGACCGTATGCACCCCCTGCCCCGTGATGACCTTGCGCAGGCCGCCCGGTTCACGGATCGAGAAGACAACGATCGGAATGCCATTTTCGCGCATCAGCGACACCGCCGAGGCATCCATGACGCGCAGGTCCTTCGACAGAACCTCCATATAGTCCAGCGAATCGTAGCGTGTCGCCGACGCGTCCTTTTTGGGATCCGCCGTATAGACGCCATCGACCGACGTGCCCTTGAACAGGGCGTCGCAGCGCATTTCTGCCGCGCGCAGGGCCGCCGCCGTATCGGTGGTGAAATAGGGCGCCCCCAGACCGGCGGCGAAGATCACCACACGACCTTTTTCCAGATGGCGTTGCGCCCGGCGGTGCACAAAGGGTTCACAGACGGCATTCATCTGGATGGCCGACTGCACGCGCGTGCTGACGCCCAGCTTTTCCAGCGCATTTTGCATGGCCAGGGCGTTCATCACCGTGGCCAGCATCCCCATATAGTCCGCCGAGGAGCGTTCCATCCCTACGGCCGCCTTGGACAGACCGCGAAAGATATTGCCGCCACCGATAACCAGACACAGTTCGACGCCCATGCCGGCCACCTCGGCGACCTCTTCGGCCACCGCCTTGACGGTGTTCATGTCGATGCCGAACCCCTGCTCGCCCATCAGGACCTCACCGGAGATCTTGAGGAGAATGCGTTTATAGGTGGGGACGTCGGACGAAGACATGGAAGGCCCTTCGGATGAATCAGATGGGGGTAATGGCGTAGTGCCGCCTGCTCTAGCCGAGATTTCTCTCTTTGAACAGTCAAAGGGCGCAGACACCTTGCGATGCTGCGCCCTTAAACCGTGCATAGGTCGGGAAATCAAGCCACGGGCTGAGTTCCCTATTTTTTGCCTTAGCCTTGATTCATCATCGAGGCGACTTCGGCAGCGAAGTCATCGACCTTCTTTTCCACGCCTTCGCCGAGGGCGAGACGCGTAAAGCCGGTCACGGTGACGTCGGTGCCGAGCGCCTTGGCCGTGTCGGCGATCAGTTGCTTCACGGTCTGATCCGGGTTCATGACGAAGGGCTGCTCAAGCAGCACGACTTCGCGCTGGAACTTCGAGATCTGGCCGTCAACGATCTTGGCGATCATGGCTTCCGGCTTGCCTTCTTCGCGCGCCTTTTCGGTCAGAACGGTGCGCTCACGCTCCACGGCGGACGGGTCGAGGTCGTCAGACGACAGCGACAGCGGCTGGGTGGCGGCGATGTGCATGGCGATCTTGCGGCCCATGTCGTTCAGGGCTTCGGCGTCGCCAGCGGACTCAACGGCCACCAGAACGGCGATACGGCCCAGGTTCGGGGCAATCGCGTTGTGGATGTAGGACGACACAACGCCTTGCGAAACGCTATGCTTGGCCATGCGACGGGCCACCATGTTTTCACCGATATTGGCGATCAGGTTGGTGATTTCGTCGTTGATAGCCGCTTGCACGCCTTCGACGTCAGTCGCGGCCAGACCGGCCTGAGCCGCATTGCGGGCCAGGTTCTGGAACAGCTCATTGCGCGACACGAAGTCGGTTTCGGCGTTGACTTCGACGGCCACAGCGGTGGTGCCCGAAGAGGCCACGGCCACCAGACCTTCGGCGGCGACGCGGTCGGCCTTCTTGGCAGCCTTCGACAGGCCCTTGGTACGCAGCCAGTCCATCGAGGCTTCGACGTTGCCGTCGTTTTCCGACAGAGCCTTCTTGCAGTCCATCATGCCGGCGCCGGACTTTTCGCGCAGTTCCTTAACGAGAGCGGCGGTGATCTCAGCCATGGAATTCCTCCATAATTCTCTAAAAAGTTAACCCTCGGCGGCTCAATAGCCCGAGGGTATGACAAATACGTAACAACGGAGCCTGACCCCCGCTTCAAACGGTTGAAGCGGGATCTTTCATCAAGACTGAATTTGCCTCCGCAAACCCAGCGATCAGACCCCGTTGCCGGTAATCCTGAGCAGATTAAGCTTCGCCAGCGTCTTCGGCGACGAGCGCGGGCTCGATCGGGGCTTCCGAAGCGCCGAGGTCGATACCCGAAGCCGACTGACCCGCGGCCAGACCGTCGAGCACGGCGTCAGCGATCAGGTCGCAATACAGTTGCAGGGCGCGCGCGGCGTCGTCATTGCCCGGAACCGGGAAGGTGATGCCGTCCGGATCGGAGTTCGAGTCGAGGATACCGATCACCGGGATGTTCAGCTTGCGGGCTTCCTGGATGGCGATCGCTTCCTTGTTGGTGTCGATCACGAACATCAGGTCGGGGATGCCGCCCATGTCCTTGATGCCGCCCAGCGACAGCTCCAGCTTGTCACGCTCGCGCGTCAGGGTCAGCAGTTCCTTCTTGGAACGGCCAACCGGGTTTTCCATGACCTGTTCCAGTTCACGCAGGCGCGCGATCGAACCCGAAATGGTGCGCCAGTTGGTCAGCGTACCGCCGAGCCAGCGGTGGTTGACGTAATACTGCGCCGAACGCTTGGCCGCGACGGCGACCGGACCGGCGGCCTGACGCTTGGTGCCGACGAACAGGACGCGACCGCCGTTGGCGGCGACTTCGCGCACCTTCAGCAGGGCCTGATGCAGCAGCGGCAGGGTTTGCGACAGGTCGATGATGTGGATGTTGGAACGCGACCCGAAGAGGTAACGCTCCATCTTCGGGTTCCAGCGGTGGGTCTGGTGACCAAAGTGCGCACCGGCTTCGAGCAGGGCGCGCATAGACAGTTCAGGCATAGCCATGAGTAGATTTCCTTTTCATTCCGATAGACCTCCGCGGACTAAAAAAGTGTCGGCAAGCCGAAACCTCGGAACGGTCGGATGAAGCCGGACGCTTTGAAAATCATTGAAATTCAAAGGCACGGACAACATCCCCCCGCGTATCCGCGTGTGAGATGGTGCGCAACTAGGCACAATCGACAAAAAAATCAAGCGATTTTAAGGAAAATTGCGCCCGGAGAAACACTGACGGCGATCAGGCCGTTTTCGCTCCTCCTATACGTCTTCACAATATAGGACGCCATTCATCGCCTTCAAGGCCCCGCGCAGGCTGGCGTCCAGACGATAGCGGTGCGGCATTTTCAGTTCGACCTCGTGTCCGTCGATCTCGCTGAGAAGGGTGATTTCCCCGCCCTGCCCGCGCGCGGCATCCAGTTGCATTTTAAAAGCATCCACATCAAAGCCGCGCGGTGATACGGTCAGGCGTAAACCCATATCGTCCGTTTTCAGGGCTCCGGCTATGGGTTCGGCCGACTCGCCGAACATGCGGACTTCGCCGTCCGAGCCCTTGCAGCGGACCTTGAGCAGGATCGACTGACCGGGTTCCAGATGCTCACGGTATTTACGCAGGGCTTCCGGCTGGAACATTACTTCGTATTCGCCGCTAGGGTCCGAGAGGTTGACGAAGGCGAACTTTTCCCCGGTGCGGGCCGAGGCGCGCTCCTGACGACGGCGCACCACCCCCGCCATACGAAAGGCTTCGCGCCCTTCCTGAGCGAGGGCCAGCGCTTCGGCGTAGAGGGTCACATTGCGGCGCTTGAACACATCAACCATGTCCTGCAACGGGTGCCCGGACAGATAGAAGCCGACGGCGGATAGTTCTTCGTCCAGCGCATCCGGCCCGGAGGCCCTAGGGATATTGGGCAGGCGCGGGCGCGACGAATCATTGGTGCCGAACAGGCTGACCTGCGCCGAGGCGCGCTCGGCGGCCATGCTCTGAGCGTGGGCGATCAGCAGATCGGCGCTCTGGATGATCTGCGCCCGGTTGGGGTGGATCGAGTCGAACGCCCCGGCCCTCGCCAGATTTTCAATGGCGCGCTTATTGACCGCCTTGGGGTCGATGCGTTCGAGGAAGTCGAAAATATCCTTGAACGGTCCGCCCGCTTCGCGCACCGCCACAACGCTGTGCATGGCTTCGAGACCGACGTTGCGGATGGCCCCAAGCGCATACAGCACTTCGCCATTTTCCACATCGAAATCCGCCTTGGAGCGGTTGATATCGGGCGGTCGAATGGTCACCCCGAACTGCCGCGCGTCCTGATAAAATACCGCCAGCTTGTCGGTATTGGTGATATCAAGGCTCATGTTGGCGGCGAAGAATTCGACCGGATGATTGGCCTTCAGCCAGCCCGTCTGGTACGAAATAAAGGCATAGGCGGCGGCGTGCGATTTGTTGAAGCCATAGCCGGCAAACTTGTTCACCAGTTCGAAGATCGAGTCCGACTGCTTTTCGGGAACCCCCTTCTCCTTGGCGCCGGAAATAAACCTTGCTTTTTGCAAGTCCATTTCCTCTTTCTTCTTTTTACCCATGGCCCGGCGCAACAGGTCGGCTTCGCCGAGGCTGTAGCCTGACAGGATCTGGGCGATCTGCATCACCTGTTCCTGATAGATGATGACGCCGTAGGTTTCCCGCAGAACCGGCTCCAAAGAGGGATGGAGCATGTCGATTTCGGCGCGCCCGAACTTCCGATCGACATAGGTGTCGATATTGTCCATTGGGCCCGGACGATAGAGCGAAATCAGCGCGGTGATTTCCTCGATAGACCCGCAGCGCATCTTGCGCAGGGTGTCGCGCATCCCCTGACTTTCGAGCTGGAACACGCCGATCGACTGACCCGACGCCAGAAGCTCATAGGTGGTCTTGTCATCCAGCGGCAGGGTGGAGAAATCGACCTCCAGCCCGCGCTTTTTCAGATAGTGCCAGGCGCGGTTCAGCGTGGTCAGTGTTTTCAGACCCAGAAAGTCGAACTTGACCAAACCGGCGCTCTCGACCCACTTCATATTGAACTGCGTCGCCGGAATGTCGGAACGTGGATCGCGATACAGCGGCACCAGTTCGGTCAGCGGACGGTCGCCGATTACGATACCCGCGGCGTGGGTCGAGGCGTTGCGATACAGGCCTTCGAGTTTCAGCGCCGTATCCAGCAACTTGGCAACGGACTCTTCCTCATCGCGGGCTTCGCGCAGGCGGGGTTCGATTTCGACGGCCTGAGCCAGTGTAGTCGGGTTGGCCGGGTTGTTCGGCACCATCTTACACAGACGGTCCACCTGCCCCAGCGGCAACTGCATCACCCGTCCGGTATCACGCAGCACGGCGCGAGCCTGAAGCGTACCGAAGGTGATGATCTGCGCCACCCGCTCGCGGCCGTATTTTTCCTGAACGTAGGTGATAACCTCTTCGCGGCGTTCCTGACAGAAGTCGATATCGAAGTCGGGCATGGAGACCCGCTCCGGATTGAGGAAGCGTTCGAACAGCAGACCAAAGCGCAGCGGATCAAGGTCGGTGATGGTCAGCGCCCACGCAACCAGCGAGCCGGCCCCCGACCCCCGGCCAGGACCGACGGGGATGTCGTGTGCCTTAGCCCATTTGATGAAGTCCGAAACGATCAGGAAGTAACCGGGGAAGCCCATCTTCTGGATGACGCCGACCTCCCGGTCGAGACGTGCCCAGTATTCCTCTTCCGGAAAGGCCGGCTCGACCTGTTGCAGACGCATTTTCAGGCCTTCACGCGCCTGAAAGGCCAGTTCTTCGTCTTCCGAGCGCCCGGCGCCGGTATCGAAGCGCGGCAGAATTGGATCGCGCTTGCTAACCAGAAATGCGCAGCGGCGCGCGATTTCCAGTGTATTGTCACAGGCTTCGGGCAGGTCCGAAAACACCTCGCGCATCAGCAGCGGCGGCTTCAGCCAGTGATCCTTGGTCACCTTGCGCCGGTCGGCCACGCCCATAAAGGTGCTGTCGGAAATACACAGCAGCGCCTCGTGCGCCTTGAACATGTCGCGGTCAGCGAAATAGGCGTCATTGGTGGCCACCAGCGGTACGTCATGCGCATAGGCGAATTGCACCAGACCGCTTTCCGCCGAATCCCCGCGGATACCGCCATGCGGCGACCCGTCGTGCCGCTGAAGCTCGATATAGAAGCGGTCCCCGAAGGCCGCATGCATGTCCTTTAGTGCGGCATTGGCTTCGTCGGGTTGATTTTGCTTGAACAGCGGGTTGATCGGACCGTCCGGACCACCCGACAGCAGGATCAGGCCCTCGGCGCGCTTGACCACCTCTTCCCACAGGACATGCGGTTCGTCGGTCGCCTCAATATCGAGATAGGCTTTGGAAGACAGTTCGGTGAGATTGAGATAGCCCTGCTCGTTCTGAACGATCAGGACAATGGTCGGTATCTTGGCCCAGCGGTCGCTAAGGGCACCGCCTATACCCTTGACCGGCAGGGCGCAGGCGATGATGGGCTGCACGCCCGTATCTTTGCACACCTGAGAAAATTCGAGCGCACCAAACAGGTTGCCGCGGTCGCAGATGGCGATGGCCGGCATCTTCGCCTTGGCCGCCAGCTTGCCCATATCATAGGCCTTGATCGCACCTTCCAGAAGGGAATAGGCCGATCGTACCCGCAGATGGACAAAACCGTCGCTCATCTCAAAAGCCTCTCCGTGCGGTTCACAGGGCGGCTACTGTCGGACGATTCACCCGATCAGCATAGCCGCCTGACAGACAAGCGCCACAAAAGCGGCAACGGCGGCGAAAGACAATACGTTATGGATGGCCAGCATGGTTTGTCCCCTGAAAGAACAGATGATCAATTCATGCTTTGTTCTATATTCTTATTTTGTTCCCCGTCAACACCCTTTTATCAACAGCGTGAACAAATCGTGTATATCATTGATTTAAAATGATATAATTTTACAGGCTT
>NZ_JAIWNX010000086.1 GCF_020217185.1 Asticcacaulis sp. | reverse complement strand
ACGCCAAGGCGTAGGGAGGAGGTTTAGTGTCAGAAGCATCATCCCACGCTCCCCTCAAGGCTGATGGCCAGCAGCTTCTGCGCCTCGACGGCAAATTCCATCGGCAGTTCCTGCAACACTTCGCGCACAAAGCCGTTGACCAGCAGCGCCACCGCCTCTTCCTGCGACAGGCCGCGCTGCATGGCGTAGAACAACTGATCCTCGCTGAGGCGGGTCGTCGTCGCCTCGTGCTCGAACTGCGCCGAAGCGGTGTCGGACTCGACATAGGGCACGGTGTGGGCGGCACAGGTCTTGCCGATCAGCAGGCTGTCGCACTGGGTGAAGTTACGCGCCCCACCCGCCCTGGCGTGGGCGGAAACCAGCCCGCGATAGGTGTTGGACGACTTGCCCGCCGATACGCCCTTACTGATGATGCGCGAGCGGGTATTCTTGCCCAGATGGATCATCTTGGTGCCGGTATCGGCCTGTTGCATGCCATTGGTGACGGCGATGGAGTAGAATTCACCCACGCTGTCGTCACCGCGCAGGATGCACGACGGGTACTTCCACGTCACCGCCGAACCGGTTTCCACCTGAGTCCATGACACTTTCGAGCGCGCGCCCCGGCAATCGGCGCGCTTGGTCACAAAGTTATAGATGCCGCCCTTGCCCTCGGCGTCGCCGGGATACCAGTTTTGCACGGTCGAATATTTGATCGAGGCGTCTTCCAGCGCCACCAACTCGACCACGGCGGCATGAAGCTGGTTTTCATCGCGCATCGGCGCGGTACAGCCTTCCAGATAGGAAACGTAGGCCCCCTTGTCGGCGATAATCAGGGTGCGTTCGAACTGCCCCGTATTTTCCGCATTGATGCGGAAATAGGTCGAAAGCTCCATCGGACAGCGTACGCCCGGCGGCACATAGACGAACGACCCATCCGAAAATACGGCGGCGTTCAGCGCGGCGAAATAGTTGTCCGACACCGGCACGACCGAGCCGAGATATTCTTTCACCAGTTCAGGATATTCGCGTAAGGCCTCGGAAATAGAGCAAAAAATAACGCCCGACTTCTTCAGTTCTTTCTTGAAGGTGGTCACGACCGACACCGAGTCGAACACCGCATCGACGGCGTATTTCGGCGCCGTAGCGACACCGGCCAGCACTTCCTGCTCTTTGAGCGGGATGCCGAGTTTGGCATAGACGGCCAGCAGTTCCGGATCGACCTCGTCCAGACTGTTCAGTTTGGGCTTTGGCTTGGGCGCGGCGTAGTAATAAAGGTCCTGATAATCGACCTTCTGATAATGGACCTTGGCCCAGTCGGGCTCGTCCATCGACTGCCAGCGCTCAAAGGCCGCCAGACGGTAATCGAGCATCCATTGCGGCTCGTTCTTCTTGGCCGAAATGAAGCGCACGATGTCGGCATTAAGCCCCTTAGGCGCGTATTCCGTCTCGATATCGGTGACGAAACCGTGCGCATAGGTCTCAAGCTTTTGAACCGTTTCAATGGTTTCCTTGACCGCTGCCATCAGGCGCTTTCCTTTACTCTACCCGCTTGCCGGGCGTGATGCTTCGCATAGCCCGTGGACCAAACCTCTATGAATTGTTGCCAGTCGGCGGCGCTTGTCGTCCATCCGGACGAGACGCGCAAGGCCTTGTCCGCCACCTCAGAAAGCCCCATAGCCTCCAGAACGCGACTCGATTTGACCTTGCCCGACGAACAGGCCGACCCCGATGAGACGCAGACGCCCGCCATATCCATGTGGATAAGCTGAAGCTGCGCCGTCCAGTCAGGCACGGTGAAACAGGTAATTCCCGACGCGCGCGGGGCCTCTTCGCCCACAATGGTCGCACCGAGCGCCTTCAGGGCCGCCTCGGCCTCGGCCTGAGCCGCGTCACTGGCGGGACGCGCGTGGCGGGTGGCTTCGGCAAAACCGGCGATCCCGGCGATGTTTTCCGTACCCGCGCGATGGCCGAACTCCTGCCCGCCACCGGGAATGGCGGCGTGAATGTCGCGGTCCGCGCTGTAGATCAGCGCGCCCACGCCCTGCGGCCCGCCGATCTTGTGCGCCGCGAGCGACAGGCTATCGGCCCCCAACGCCTCAAAGTCGATCGCGACCTTGCCCGCCGCCTGCACCGCATCGACGTGCAGCCAGCCACCGGCGGCGTGGACCTGATCGGCGATCTCACGGATGGGGTTGATCACGCCCGTTTCATTATTAACCCACATGACCGCCACAAAGGGCTTGCCTCCTGCGTTCAACAGTTGATGCAAGGCCTCGGTATCGACTAAACCTGACCTGAGCAATGGCGCATAAGCCACGGGTAAACCATAGCTTTCGGCAGCCTTATAGACGCTGTCGTGTTCCCCAGCGCTGACGATCATTCGGTCAAAGCCGCGCGACTGACTGAGCGCCAGTTGATTGGCCTCTGTCCCCCCCGATGTGAAGACCAGACGCGCCGGACCGACGCCGTTGACGAACGCCAAAACGGCGTTGCGCGCCTCTTCGAGCCGCAGCTTGGCCTTGCGCCCAAGGGCGTGCACGGACGAGGCATTGGCCCCGATCTCCCACGCCCGGAGCATGGCCTCGCGCACCTGCGGCCGGATCGGCGAGGTGGCGGCATGGTCCAGATAGAGGGGCGCATTCGCCATCAGGCCAGTTCCCTCTGGGCATCGACCGGGAAACGGTTTTCGATCGTCACCCGCTTGCGCGTGCGCTTATGCACGACGTCGTTCAGCGATACGGTCGAAAGGTAGTCGTGGATGGCAAAGCCCAGATCTTCCCACAGATTGTGCGTCAGGCAGCGCTGACCGCCCGGCATACAGCCGATTTCGCGCGCCGCATGTTCCTTGGACAGACGTTTATTGGCCCCCAGCTTGTTAGACGTCAAAGCGCAGCGCGTCGCCTTGATCGGCTCATCGACGGCCAGCACGATTTCGGAGACAAACAGGGCATCCGCCGTCCGCGCCAGCGTGTAGCCGCCGCCGGGACCGCGCGCGCTTTTGACCAGCCCGGCCTTGCGCAGGCGGGCAAAGAGCTGCTCCAGATAGGACAGGGAAATCTGCTGACGCTCGGAAATTTCGGACAGGGATATGGGCTTGCCCTGCGCATTGAGCGCCAGATCCGTCATGGCCATGACGGCGTAACGTCCCTTGGTCGATAATCTCATGCCGTCAGTCCTGTGGCTGCCCTCGGCTAAATCGCAACAGGTCGATGAAAAACCTGCCCAAAGCCGAAAAGAGTGTGCTAAACGGCTTGCCTGATAAGGGGGCGCCGTCTTCCCTGCGCGGGACATAGTAATCCTGACTATTATAGTCAAGAATTATGCGCCGCACCATGACACATTTTATTACGAAACAAGGGTTCTATATGCCTGAAGTGATCCTCGCCGGTGCCGCCGGTCGAATTGAGGCCCGATACACCGCCGGAAAGACGGACAACGCGCCCATTGCCCTGATCCTTCACCCCCACCCCAAGGCCGGCGGGCACATGAATAACCCGGTGACGGCGCAGCTGTTCCACCTGTTTATGACGCGCGGCTTTTCGGTGCTGCGCTTCAACTTTCGTGGTGTCGGCAAGTCGCAGGGCGAATTCGATTCGGGCATTGGTGAGCTGGCCGATGCGGCGACCGCGCTCGACTGGCTTCAGGCCAAGAACCCGACGGCCTCGCAATTCTGGGTCGCGGGCTATAATTTCGGGGCCTATATCGGTATGCAGTTGCTGATGCGCCGCCCGGAAACCGACGGCTTTATCTCGGTATCGCCGCCAGCCAATGCCTATGATTTCAGCTTCCTGGCCCCCTGCCCGGCGTCGGGTCTGTTCATCAATGGCTCGGCCGATTCGGTGGTACCGCCGACCGAGGTCGAGCGCGTCGTAGCCAAGCTGCGCACGCAAAAGGGCATCACCATTGCCCACGAAGTCGTGGACGGCGCGGGCCACTTCTGGACCGAGCACCTGCCGGAAATCGAAGGCCGCGTCGGCGGTTACCTCGACCGCCGTCTGGCCGGTGAACTGGAATAGGGGTTAAAGGACGCTTCGGCGTCCTTTTTAATGGCGAAACCAAAGTCCTGTGGCCAATTTTGTTTTACCACAGATGACACAGATGACCGCCAAAAGGCGGTCACACAGATGGGCTGAGCAAGTGGCCAAAGTCTCAAATACAACTCTAAATCTGTGAGAGGCCCGCCTTGCGGGCCGCATCTGTGGCCATCTGTGGAGAACACTCAGGCGCTGCGGCGTGCGCTTTCGGGGCGATAGGTGACCCCACCGGTCAGCGGCGTCTTCACACCCGTCGTGCCGGGGAAGGAAATCGGCAGGCCTTTCAGCGACCGCGCGGCCATATAGGCAAAGGCCTCGGCCTCGATCGCGCCGCCGCGCCAGCCGAGGTCTTCGGCGATACGCACCGGCGCTATGTCGGCCAGACGCTCACGTAACACCTTGACGAGGTGGCGGTTATTACGGCCGCCGCCGCACAGGACGATGGCCGAAGGAGTCACGCCCGCGCGCACGATCTCATGGCGCAAGCTTTCGACGGTAAAGGCCATCAGAGTTGACATACCGTCTGCGTGGCTGAGGTGGCGCACACGCTCCAGCGTAAAATCGTATCGGTCCAATGACTTGGGTGCCGGGGCTGCGAAATAAGGGTGGCTCAGATACTCGGCCACAATGGCCATATCCGCCCGGCCTTGTGCGGCCACCGCGCCATCTTCATCGAACCATTGGCCGGTGTGTTGCCGCATCCACTGATCCATCAGACCGCTGGCCGGGCCGGTATCGAGCGCCGTCAGGCCGTCCTCGCTAATCACGGTGATATTGGCAACGCCCCCCAGATTGACAACGACTACGGGCAATTCCAGACCGGCCTTCTGCGCCAGTGCGCGATGATAGACGGGCGCCAGCGGGGCCGCCTCACCGCCCGCTTCGATATCGGCGCGGCGGAAGTCGCAGACGACGGTCAGGCCGGTTTTTTCGGCCAGATAGGCCCCATCGAACAACTGCACGGTCCGTCCCGGCACGCCGTCCTTTGGCCGTTCGTGCAGTACGGTTTGCCCATGCACCCCCAGGGCATCAAAATCCCGAATATTCAGACCGTTTTCGCTTAAAAACTGACCCAGGGACTGAAGATGATAGTCGGCGATCACGCGCCGCGCTCTGGCGAAACTGTCCGGTTCCGCCGCACCACGCGGCCATTGGAGCGCGTCCTTTGTGGCGGCCTCCAGAACGGCGCGGACCTCAACGGGCATGGGTTTTTCGGCAAAGGGCCCGAAGCTCAGCTCAGCCTCACCGTCAGTGTCCAGCACCGCCATGTCGATGCCGTCGAGCGAGGTGCCGGTCATAAAGCCGATGATTTTCATGCGAAAAGCCTATGGAAAAGCGGGGGCTACGTGTTAGACGCAACTTGCACGCAAACCCGCGTGACAGCAACATCGTTAGAGACATGACCTCCTTCAAATCCGATTTCCTCAACGTCCTCTCGGAGCGCGGTTTCATCCACCAGTGCACGGACGCGGAAGCCCTCGATACGCTGGCTTCTGCCGGACCGATCACGGGCTATATCGGCTATGATGCCACGGCTTCGTCGTTGCACGCCGGGCATCTGGTGCAGATCATGCTGCTCTACTGGCTGCAAAAGACGGGCAACAAGCCGATCGTCCTGATGGGCGGCGGCACGACCAAGGTCGGCGACCCGACCTTCAAGGACACCCAGCGCCCGCTTCTGACCGACGAACAGATTCAGTCGAACATGAACGGCATCAAGTCGGTGTTCAACAGCTTCCTGACCTTTGGAGACGGCGCAACCGACGCCATTATGGTCAATAATGACGACTGGCTGTCGGGCTTTGGCTATATCGAATTTCTGCGCACCTTCGGCACGCACTTCACCATCAACCGTATGCTGACCTTCGACTCGGTCAAGCTGCGCCTTGAGCGTGAGCAGCCGATGACCTTCCTCGAATTCAACTACATGCTGATGCAGGCGGTCGATTTCCGCGAACTGAACAGCACCTATAACTGCGTCCTGCAAATGGGCGGTTCGGATCAGTGGGGCAATATCGTCAATGGCGTCGAACTGACGCGCCGCCTGAACCAGAAAGCCGCCTTTGGCCTGACCACGCCGCTTTTGACCACCGCATCGGGCGCCAAGATGGGCAAGACGGTGGGTGGTGCTGTGTGGCTCAATGCCGACGCGCTGTCGCCCTATGACTACTGGCAATACTGGCGCAACACCGAAGACGCCGATGTCGGCAAGTTCATGCGCCTGTTTACCGACCTGCCGATGGACGAAATCCGCCGCCTCGAAGCCCTGCAAGGGGCCGAAATCAACGAGGCGAAGAAGATTCTCGCCGACGCGGCCACGCGCCTGGTGCACGGCGAAGCGGCGGCCGCCACGGCCCGCGACACAGCGCAGAAGGCCTTTGAACAGGGCGTGCTCTCCGCCGACCTGCCGACGGTTGAAGTGGCCCGCGCCGAACTTGAGGCCGGGATCATGCTGGCGGCCCTGACAACGAAAATCGGTCTGACCCAATCGAACGGCGAAGCGCGTCGTCTGGCTCAGGGCGGTGGCCTGCGCGTCAATGACACGGCCATCACCGACGGCAATCAGGCCGTGACTCTGGCCGATCTCAATGCCGACGGCGTGATCAAGGTCGCTCAGGGCAAGAAGAAGATTGTGCTGGTCAAGCCGGTTTAAGCGCCAGCATCCCCCCTGAGATCAGGGGAGGTGCTTCGCCAAAGCGTTGAAAGGCCGGAGTTCACGCTCCGGCCTTTCCTTTTGGCTCCCGATGACGGGGTGTGGGGCCTGCGGCCCCACAAATCCTGAGCCTTTTCTGACTTAACTGTCACGCGGCGAGGTCACATCGACCGGCGGCAACGGGTCTTCGTGTTTTTCATCCAGAATGCGTCGCAGGAAGCCCGGCAGGACCAGCGAGAACGGGTTGATCTCGGCCTGCGGCGTGCCAAAGCGGCCCTTGAGGCGGTATTTAAGGCCCAGCACGCCCTCGCCGCGGTTGGAGGTCAGGGCGTCGCCAACCAGTGGAATGCCAGCAAAGGCGGCATTGACGCCATAGGCCGGGATCAGGGTGCCGTGATAATCCATGGTCTGTTGGCTGAAATCCTGCGCACCCCAGACATTGATGCGCAAAGCGTCGCCCTTGGCCCAGCCGTTGCGGATAAACAGGTAATTGTCGCGGTAGCGGATGGGGAATTCATAGTCGTCGAACTTGATACCGGCCCCGGACAGGGTGTCGGACAGGCCGCGCAGCGAAGCCAGAGTCAGCACTTGACCCAGAGCCGGTATCTGCTTGACGCGGATGTCTTCGCCTTTGAGCGTGGCGTCGATCTGACCATTGCGATAGACGCCTTCGATCACGGCATCACCGCCCGACAGGCGCTTGTCGCCCAGGGCGGTCGCCACGAGGTCACCGAGGTCATCGGCTTCGAAGGTAAAGGCCGTGTAGTCGTTTTGCGGCTTGAAATCGAGCGTCACCAGCGAGCCAAGGCGCGTCAGGGCCGAGCCTTCGCCGGCAATCACATTGCGTCCGTCCCACCCGGCCTTCAGTTCGACTTCGCTGAAGACGCCGTCCTGTGAGGTGCGCACCGCGCTGATGTCCACCAGCAAGCGCACGGGCCGGTTAAGGTGCGGCGCGGTGTTGGCCGTTGTCGCCGGGGCGCGCGGCAGCTCAGCCGCGGTGACCGGGCGGGCGTCGGTGACGGTCGGCTGGGTGCGCGGCGGATTGAACCACGGCCGCACATCAAGGCGTTTTCCGCGCAGGGTCAGGGTCTGCACCCCTGAGGCGTCAGCGGGCGACAGCCGCGCGGTTAAATCTGCGAAGTCTTTAAGATAGAGTTTTGAAAAATCGACATAATCGACTTCGCCCGACTCTTTCACCGACACCTTCCCCTCGACCTCCAGACGGTCGCCGGTGGCGCGAATACGCGGCATGTCGAGGCCGCCGCCGCTGCGTTCATCGAAGCTGATCGACAGTCGGGCCGCCTCACCCACCGGCTTGACCCAGTCGCTGCGTGCCAGTTGCAGCCGCGTCGGCGTGGCGTCGATATCCAGCACCGCCGCCGAAATCTGGGCCGGAGACAGGGCGCCCAGCGTGCGGTTTTCCGTCTGATAGAGGTTGAGTTCAAACCCGACCTTACCGTCCAGTTCAAGGCTATGGCTGACATAGCCGAGCCGCCCCAGAAACGCGCGGTCCACCGTCCCCCCGATGCGCGCCCACGCCTTGGGCGGGCCGAACAGGAAGCTGGTCCCATCGCTGTCGGGCAGGTCAAATGTCAACAATTGATCGCCGATAAACACATCGCCGTCTATGCCGCGCACGTCCTGTTCCCAGCGCGCAAACACGGGCAGGGTTTCCTGTGGATTGAACCAGGCGCGCGGCAGGCCCAGTGCATACATCTGCTCCGGCGTCAGGCGCGTGGTCAGGGTGCGCTTGGGCGGTTTGTCGCCTTCATCGGTCCAGTCGAGGACGGAGTTGATATCGCCCACACGGATGCGGGCTTCGCGCGACTCGGCATCGAGCCCGATATTGACCGTGAGCGGCCGCGTCTCACTGAAATAGGGCAAGGCCCCCAGGCCCAGCAACCGGGCGCGTTCGGGGGAGATATTGGCCTTATAGACCAGTCGCGGATGCTGGCTGTCGATATAGGCCAGATCGCCGGAAAAGCCTTCGGCCTCCACCTCACCCGTCCACACGTCACCCGACCGGCGCAGACGGATGTCGGTGGGAATTTCGGGACGGAAGCGCCCGAATATGGGCAGGCCCTGCCCCTTCATACCGTCGCTCAGCGTATTGCCGGACAGGACGACCTGCGTCGGGCGCGGCTCCGGGCCATCCCAGTTGACCGTGCCATTGAAAATATCGGACTCGATGCGGCCCTTGCCGATATTGTTGAACAGCTCCAGTTGCCCGCGAATGGCGACGCGTTTGGTGGGCGAGCCGCCAAACTGCCGCGCATTAAAGCTGCCCGTGAAGTCGATATATTGCATGGTCGGCTCGAACTGCGTCCGATAGCCGATCTCACCGGCATAGGGGCCCAGTTTGGCCGGGCCGCGCACCTCAAGGCGGTTGGCCAGATAGTCGCCCGTCACCGTCAGGTCGCCTTCGACAATGTCCCAGCCCAGCGCCGCCTGTTTGAGGCCGGCATTGCGGATCTTGCCCGAAAAGGTCAGGTCGAGGTTCTTGAGCGTCAGATTGTCAAAGGTCGGAAAGCGGATATCGAGCCGCGTTTCGGCGTCGCCGCTCAGACGATCGCGCGTCAGCCCTTCCTTTTGCAGATGCCCGCCGGTCAGCGGGTCAATGGCTTCGATCAGTTGCGCCGCCCCGCTTTGCGCCGTCAGCCAGATATGGGTTTCGGCCCTGGGCGCGCGGCGCTTATGGAACTGCGGCACGGAGACGCCGCCGCCGGTCAGCGGCACCTCGACCAGATGGCCACCACGCAGGCTGAGGTCGAAACTGGTCCCCTGCAACAGGCCCGTCCCGTAAAGCCCGGTGGCGTCCTGCAGGCGGCTATCGACACTGAGGCCCATGTCGCGGAAGCCAAAGGTCAGGCGCAGGTCCTCCTTTTCCAGATAGCCGTCGCGGAAATGACCCGGCGGGGCTTTCAGCACGAAATCGGCGTTGGAATAGGTGCCGCCCTTGATACGGCGGATCAGGTCGCCGCGGGTGATCGGCGTCAGGTTTTCCGGCCAGAAGGCGAACACCACCTCCTTGCGGAAATCGCCGTCGATGCGCGCCGTCAGATCAGCCCCCAACTGTCCCTTATCGTCCGTATAGAGCCGCCCCTTGGTGGTCAGCGGTGCATCCACCAGCAGCGCCTTGCCCGACTCGATATCGAGTTGCCGCAGGTCAGGCGTAAAGGTGCCCTTGAAATGCACCTCGGTCAGGGTCTGGGCCGGGAAGTCATCGGCCAGTTGCCCGGTAACGCGCGGCCCGGCGAAGTCAAAATGCACCGCCATCTTGCGGTCGCGCTTGGGGTCTTCCGGGGTCATGAACACGCGACCCGACAGGTCG
>NZ_JAIWNX010000085.1 GCF_020217185.1 Asticcacaulis sp. | reverse complement strand
GTATCAATGTAGCGCGAGTCGAGCCGGAAGGTGGTGAAGCGCACGGTGCGCGTTTTAGGGACGTAGTCTGCTTTGAGGCTCAAGGCGTCAAAAGCCTGTGCTGACTTGCCGAAATCATAGCTGCCCTTGCCGGCAGAAATATCGAGAAAGGCGCTCTCGATGCCGGTGCGCGCCGCGTATTTCAGATTGCCGCGCCCGTTGATCGCCGCGCGGAAATGCGACAGCCCTTTCAGCGCGCCCGCCGACGGGAATATCTGCGACGGGATAAGGTCACGGATTTCGGCCTGAACCTCGGCCGTGCGCAGGTCCGTCTGCGCCCGCGCGTCCAGCATAAGTGAGGCCTTGCGCCCCTGCGTTTCGACGTCCAGACCGATTTTTGAGCGGATCAGCCTGTTGCGTTTGGAAAAGTCGATCTGCGTCACACTGGCGCGCCAGTCGAGCGGCGTCCCCACCTGCCGGAAGGCCAGGGTGCCATTGGTCAGATGGACCTCGCGCGTATAGCTGAGCGGGCGGCCCAGCGTCTCCTTGCCGGTCAGGTCGTAGAAGAGGCGCTCAACCGCAAAGGCTTCGGGATTGCCTCTCGCCTCATAGCCCAGTTCGATGCGGCCATTGGGTGACGCCGACAGCGCCACAAAAAACCGGTCCGCCGTCAGCCGCGCCGGGGCCAGATGCCACCAGATCAGGCTGTCGAGCGCCAGCGCCGCCTCCATCTGATCGGCCGAGGCCACGGTGCGCCCGGCCTTGTCCTTCAGCAGCAGGTCGTCAAACCGCAGACCCAGCGCGTTGGAGTCGTGGAACCACACGAGATCGAGGTGTTTCAGGCTGGCCTCGGCCCCCGGAATGGTGCGCTCCAGCCGCGACACGATCAGGAAGCGCAGCCCGTCAATGCGAATGGGCCCCTGCGACAGGCACCCGACAAACACCAGCGCCATCAACAGAATGACGCCGCTCAGGCTAAGCCTCCAGTGTTGTCTGAGCTGGGTGATCAGGCTATTCACGAAGATCCGAACGCACGCGCCGGGCGTACCACAAAACGAAACCAATAAGACCGCCAGTGTGCGGCGTTCTTTTTCTCATAAGATTAACCGAAGGCATTGTCATGGCAAAAAATTTGTCAAAAAAGTCAGCTGGCGAGTCCGCAGCCGACGCATTCGCGCCCTTCCCTCTGCCCGACTTCACCCTGCCCGGCGATGATGGCCAAAACTGGACGCCGGACAGCCTCAAAGGCCGCTGGACCGTGCTGTTCCTCTACCCCGCCGACAACACCCCCACCTGCACGCAGGAAGCCATCGACTTTACCGCCGCCGTGCCGCAGTTCGAGGCGCTGGGCGCGCAGGTGCTCGGCCTGTCGAAGGATGATCTCAACAGCCACGCCCGCTTCAAAACGAAACACGCCCTGACGCCTGTCCTGCTTTCGGACACCACGCCGGGCCTGATCGAAGCGCTTGGGGCGTGGGTTGAAAAGTCGATGTACGGCAAAACCTATATGGGCACCGACCGTTCCACCTGGCTGATTGATCCGCAAGGCGTGGTGCAGGCCGCGTGGCGCAAGGTGCGTATCAAGGGCCACGTTGAGGCCGTTCTCGACACACTGCGCGCAAAAATCGCCTGAGGGGATAAATTCCCTATTGACACAATATTTTCACAATAACTCCGTTACGCGGCACTTTTCTTGAAACAGGCGATTTTGTCCCTCTCAAAACGGGACATATCGCCTGAAAACCCCCAACTTAACCTGCTGTTTTAAAACAGATTACAGGTTAGGTGTGCGGCGCATCATCCGGCGATTCGATTAAGGCTTGCCAAAGCGCATTTGGTTAAGTCATAATTAAAATCAAGTGGAAGGGCGCGGGTGTTATGCCTAAGAGAAGCTTTCATCGCCTGAGGAGCGCTCTGGAACAAACCTTTCCGGAGCGGCATCTTTACATCCGCAGTGGCGACGAAACCCACGGTTACATTCTCAGCACAGGCAAACAATTCGGCTTTGCTGTACTGGCCACCATCGGTCTGACCTGGCTGGCCATGAGCACCGGGGCGGTCTTTTTCATGGCCATTTCCGGCGGTAACGGCGCCGAAAAGCAGATCATGATGGCGCGGGCCCAGTCCGAGCGCCTCGTCGCTGACCGTCAGGCGCGTCTGGACGTGCTGATGAAGCAGAGCGAAGCCTCCTCCGGTTCGCTGGAGCAACTGGCGCAAACGGTCGAAAAGCGCCACGGCGCGCTGGTCCAGATTCTTCAGGATTTCAAAGGCGTCCCCGGCGCGGCTCCGGCTCTGGCCCCGGCGCGCATCGACCCGTCCATGCCGCCGGTGGAACGTATCTATGCGGTGCGTGCCGAACAGGAACGCATGGTGTCCAAGGCTGAGACATTCGCCAAGTCGCGCGCCGAGCGTCTGCGCCTGGCCTTCCGTCTGGCCGGGCTCAATCCGCAAAGCTATGCCGGTGCGGGCTCAAGCGCGCTTCTGGAAACGCGCGACGCCAAGGAGCTGGCGACGTTTCTCGATGTCGATCAAGGCTTTGCCGAACGTATCCGCAGTGCGGCGCTCAATCTTTCGGACATGCGCGGCCTCGAAAAGTCGTCGCGCGTCCTGCCTTTTGCCCGCCCCACGGTCAATACGCGCATGACCTCTGGCTTCGGCGTGCGCTTCGATCCCTTCACCCGCCGGCCCAAAACACACGCTGGCCTGGATTTTGCTGGACCCTTCCTGACGCCGATCCATGCCACGGCGCCCGGCATTGTCTCCTTTGCCGGGGTGCGCAATGGCTATGGCAACTGCGTCGAAATCGACCACGGTAACGGCTTCAAGACCCGTTACGCCCATATGCAGTCCTTTGCCGTGCGCGCCGGTCAGCGCGTCGGCGTCGGTCAGCGGGTGGGCGCGATGGGCTCAACGGGCCGCTCCACCGGTGTTCACCTTCACTATGAGGTCTGGCTCAACGGCCGTCCTCAAAACCCTGCGCGCTTCGTAAAGGCTGGAGACTATGTTCAACAAAACTAGCAAACCCGTCCGTCCTCAGTCCGACGCCAGTCGCGCGCCGGTCAAGGCCAACACCCCGCCGCCGCTGGATATGTCCACGGTCAGTATGAAGACGTCCGGCGCTCCGGCCCCGGCTCCGGCGGCCCCCACTGTGTCGCGTGGCGCCCCCTCGCTTCTGGCCGCGCATCTGCGCATCGAAGGCAATATCAACGGCACGGCCGATCTTCAGGTCGATGGCAATGTGCGCGGTAATGTGAAGGTCGCCCACCTGATCGTCGGTGAAGCCGGCAATATCGAAGGCGATGTCGAAGCCGAAACCATCGAAGTGCGCGGTCGCGTCGTCGGCAGCATTTCGGGTAAGGCCGTCAAGCTCTATTCCTCGGCCTATGTCGAAGGTGACATCACGCACGAAAGCCTGTCGATCGACATCGGGGCCTTCTTCCAGGGTCGCTGCCTGCAAAGCCGCCCGGCTCAGCCCGCCCCTGCCCCGGTGGTTCAGACCGCCCCGGCCAGCTATACCAGCGGCGACGCCACGGCGATGAACAGCTATGATTTCAACGCGCTGTCGGACCTGAAATAATACCAAGAGTCATTCTCAATGACTCTTGGTGTTCCGTTCGAGACGGTCTCATGTCGCTGATACATATGAGAGAGTCTCGTGTCTTCAACGGCCGGATGCGGTCAGCATCTTCGGCCGTTGGTATAAGGTCTGATCGAAAGTTTGGGATAAGACGCCGGAAAAGGATTGATCTTTTTCCGGCGTTTTTGCGTTTGATACCCCTATGACCCATACGCCCCCACCTGCCCGTCCGCCCCTGAGCCTCAGCCTGCTGGGGCGTATGCTGCTGGAAGCCCTGCACGAATGGAATGAGGACAAGGCCCCGCGGCTGGGGGCGGCGCTGGCCTTTTACAGCATCCTGTCCATCGGGCCGCTGCTGCTGATCGTCACAGGCATAGCGGGCATCGCCTTCGGGCGTGAGGCGGTGAATGGCTATATGATGGCCGAACTGAGCGCCCTGATCGGCGATCAGGGGGCCGGTGCCGTGCAGACCATGCTCAGCGGCGCATTCAATCCGCAACAGGGGTTGGTGGCCACGGTCATCGGCTTTGTGACCCTGATCATTTCGGCGACCGGCTTCTTTGCCCAGCTTCAGGAGGCGATGAACGACATCTGGAACGTTGAACCGCCGCGCCTGCACTGGAAAGTCTTTATCCAGAAACGGCTTCTGTCGTTTGCGCTGGTGGTCGGGATCGGCTTTCTGCTGCTGATCTCTCTGGTGGTGTCGGCGGGGCTGGCGGCCTTCAGCGCGTTCATTTCGCCCTATATCCCTGCGCCCGTCATGGCCCTGATCAATCTGATCCTGTCGTTCGGCGTGGTGACCTTCCTCTTTGCCATGACCTTCAAAATTCTGCCCGATGCGCGCATCGAATGGAGCGATGTGTGGGTCGGCGCGGTCATTACCGCCGTGTTGTTCAGCTTCGGCAAGCAACTGATCGGCCTCTATCTGGGGCAAAGCGCCCTGTCCTCGGCCTATGGAGCGGCCGGGTCGCTGATCGTGCTTCTGGTGTGGATCTACTATTCGACGCAGATCTTCTTTTTTGGTGCGGAGTTCACGCAGGTCTATAGCCGCCACCTGGGCAAGACCATCCAGCCGAGGCGCAAACGCAAGGCTGCCCCGGAAATGTAAAAAAGCCCGGACCTTGCGATCCGGGCTTTCTGTTTTAACTTCCCGAAGAAAGGCGAAATTACTTAACTTCGACCTTGGCGCCGGCGTCTTCCAGCTTCTTCTTGATGTCAGCCGCTTCTTGCTTCGAAACGTTTTCCTTGACGGTCTGCGGAGCGCCTTCGACGAGGTCCTTGGCTTCCTTCAGGCCGAGCTCCGAACGGATGCCACGGATTTCCTTGATCACGTTGATCTTCTTGTCGCCGCCGTCAACCAGGACGACGGTGAATTCGGTTTGCTCTTCGACGGCTTCAGCCGGAGCGGCAGCAGCGCCACCGGCTACGGCAGCGACGGCGACCGGAGCGGCGGCCGAGACGCCCCACTTGTCTTCGAGGAGCTTCGACAGTTCAGCAGCTTCCAGAACGGTCAGGGCGGACAGGTCGGCGACCAGTTGTTCGAGTTTGGACATGGTATTTCCTTAAGGATGAGATGGGTTGGGAATGAGCTGTTAGGCGTTTTCTTTGGTCGCGTAAGCGTTAAAAACGCGAGCCAGTTGGCCGGCAGGCGCCTGAAGCACGCCAGCAACCTTGGTCGCCGGGGCCTGAAGCAGACCGATGAGCTTGCCACGCAGTTCGTCCAGCGACGGCAGGGTGGCCAGAGCCTTGACGCCATTGGCGTCGAGGACGGTCGTCCCTTCCATGATGCCGCCAACGATCTTGAACTTGTCATTCTCTTTGGCGTACTGGGCGGCGATTTTCGCGGCCGTCACCGGATCATTGGCGTAGGCGAGCACGGTCGGGAACTTGAACAGGGCATCGCCTTGTTCACCCGCAGCGCCAGCCAGAGCCTTCTGAGCCAGACGGTTCTTGAACACTCTGAGAACCGCGCCTTCCTTACGAAGACGCAGACGCAGATCAGCCATTTCCACAAAGGTCATGCCCGAATACTGGGCAACAACCACGGAGCCGGATTCGGCGAAGACGCTCTTAAGCTCTTCAATCGATTCGGCTTTTTTAGCGCGGTCCATTGTGGCCTCCAATTGAGGATTGCTTTGCGGGACAATCCCGCAAAGGTGAAACGACTTAAACGTCCCGGTTACCCGGAACGGCAAAGTCACTGTCCATGATGAGAGGCAAAGGCAACCAGACCACGCTGCCCTTAAGGCAGACATGAAATCCTAGAGGCGTTTCGCGTCCCGTCTATATTCGGGTTCCGGCGGCTACCGGAAACTTATGGAACAGGCGGCCCCTGCTCCCACGAAGGTCTCGGACAGAACGGAGGGAAACCGAAATTCCCACACCGAGGCGGCTCCCTTACCCGTAAGTCGCCGCAAAAGCAAGAGGCCCCTGACATTTATTGCGTTGGCCGCGGTTCAGCGCTATGGCTTTTGGCAGATATTGCACTGAAAGGCAAAATTATGCCAAAGCCCCTGCTCAATCACGATGTCTGCGCCCTCGCCTTCGACGGGATGCCCTTGTTTGAGTTTTCGATTGCCGTTGAGTTGTTCGGGCTGGAACGTCCGGAGATGGGACCGGACTGGTATCGCTTTCAGGTGGTCAATGTCGAAGACGGTCCCTGCCGCACGACGGCGGGCCTCTCACTCACGGCCACAGGGCCGCGCGAGTGGCTGGAGACCGCGGGCACGCTGATCATCCCCGGCTGGCCGCTGGACAAGCCTATTCCTGAGGATTTGGTGGCGCTGATCCAGAGGGCCTATGCGCGCGGGGCCCGCATCGTCACCATCTGCTCCGGGGCCTTTGTGCTGGCCGCCGCCGGGCTGCTGAAAGGGCGGCGCGCCACGACCCACTGGAAATATGTTGAGCACGTCAAATGCCACTGGCCGGAGGTCGAGCTGGTGCCGGACGTGCTGTATATCGATGAGGGGCAGATCCTGACCTCGGCCGGGAGTGCCGCCGGGATCGACCTGTGCCTGCACGTCATCCGCCGCGATTTTGGCCCCGAAGCCGCCAACAAGGTCGCCCGCCGTCTGGTCGTGCCCCCGCACCGCGACGGCGGTCAGGCGCAATATATTCAGAAGTCCGTGCCCATCGAATATGAGCGCAACCGGCTGGGGCCCCTGCTCGACTATATGCGCGAATGCCTGGATCAGCCGCACACGGTGGCACAACTGGCCCGCCGCGCGGGTATGAGTGAGCGCACCTTCCTGCGCCGCTTCGAAGAAGCCACCGGCACGACCCCCGCCAAATGGCTGATGCAGGTTCGCTTGCAAACCGCACGCGACCTTCTGGAGGCGACGACGGACAGTATCGACCTCATCGCCCACACCTGCGGTTTCGGCAGCGCCGCCAACTTCCGCCACCATTTCCGCGAACAGCTTTCGACCACGCCGACGGCCTACCGCCAGACCTTTCAGCGTTTACCGCCTGCGGCGACTTGCGCGCCGTCTTCGGATTTGGCAGAGGCAGGCTATGCGTACCGATCTTGACGACATACTGGCCTTTCTGGGCTCTGCGACACCGCCCGAATGGATTGAAGCCGCTCTGGCCCATCAGGACATACTCCTGCTCGATCACAAGGCGTGCGAGTACAAGGCGGCTTCCAACGCCATCAACCTGATGGCTAAGTATCAGACCCATGCCGAGCTGGTGGACGCCATGAGCCGGCTGGCGCGCGAGGAGCTGGTCCACCACGAACAGGTGATGAAGCTGATCAAAAAGCGCGGCATTGCCCTGCGCCCGCTATCGGCGGCGCGTTACGCCTCCGGACTGCGCACAATGGTCCGGCGCAGCGAACCCGGCATGATGACCGATATTCTGGTCATCTCGGCCTTTATCGAGGCGCGTTCGTGTGAACGCTTCGCGGCGCTCTATCCGCATCTCGATGACGAATTGGGCAAGTTCTATAAAGGCCTGCTCGACAGCGAAGGCCGCCACTTCCGCAGCTATCTCAAGCTGGCGCACCTCTATGGCGACGCCGATGACATCGCTGCACGCATCGACGCCATCCGCCCGGTGGAACAGGCCCTGATCCACGACCCCGACCCGGAGTTCCGCTTCCACAGTGGCTTACCGGCACTGGTGGCCGCCTGACAGAAAACTACGCTTCTTTGCCCAGTAACGGTGGATGGTCCTGTGCCGCGTTCAGGACATGGATAATCACGATCCGGGCCGCTTCAACGCGATAAAAGATCAGATAGCGCCTGAACGGCTTGCGCCGGATGCCGGAGGCTTCAAATCCTGACACCAGAGGATAGGCCAAGGGCATATCGGCCAGCGCTAGAGCCGCCTCCACGATTTCATTGACGAAGCTGATGGCGCGCGCCCGGCTGTCCAGCGCTATATAGTCGGCTATGGCCTCAAGGTCTGACTCAGCCGCCGCCGAAACAACGACCTTCATGTGTCAGAAGCGTATTTGGACAACAGACGCGCCCGCACCTCTTCGATGTCGGTAACGCGCCCGGCTTCAACGTCAGACACGCCGCGCGTCAGGGCATCGTTCAGTCGGAGGCTCTCGTTTTCACGGGCCTCCAGCATCCGCACGCCCTCACGCAGGATTTCGCTGCGCGAACCGTAACGGCCGGAGGCAATCAGATGGCTGACCACTTCTTCCAGATGCGGACCCAGATTGACGCTGCCGGACATGGGACACCTCCATTATGAAATACTAAACCTCACCCCGGCAGACCGCAAGTCAGACGCAAAAAAGCCGCCCCGTTGCCGGAGCGGCTTTTTAAAATCGTTAAATCGGGATGGCGTAGCGAAAACCGTTAGCTGATGAGGAACGGAGCCCAGCGTACTTCAGTACGTGAGCACCGTATCGCAAGCAGATGAGGGTTTGCCGCCCGTCAGCGCGATTTAGAGCGCGGAGGACGTATCGACCTTCACGCCCGGGCCCATGGTCGAAGACAGCGAGATCTTCTTCACATAGAGACCCTTGGCACCCGACGGACGGGCCTTCACGAGGGCGTCCACCAGAGCCTTGGCATTGGCTTCGAGCTGTTCGACCGTGAACGAGGTCTTGCCGATGCCGGCGTGCACGATACCGGCCTTTTCGACGCGGAATTCGACGGCACCCGACTTGGCGTCCTTGACGGCCTGAGCGACGTTCGGGGTCACGGTGCCGACCTTCGGGTTCGGCATCAGGCCGCGCGGACCCAGCACCTTACCGAGGCGACCGACCAGAGCCATCATGTCCGGAGACGCGATAACGCGGTCAAAGTCCATGAAGCCGCCCTGAATCTTTTCGACCAGGTCTTCGGCACCGACGACTTCGGCACCGGCGGCCAGAGCTTCCTCGGCCTTCTTGTCCTTGGCGAACACGGCGACGCGGACGTCCTTACCCGTGCCCGACGGCAGTTGAACGACGCCACGGACCTGCTGGTCGGCGTGACGCGGGTCAACACCCAGGTTGACGGCGATTTCGACCGACTCGTCGAACTTGGCCTTGGCATTGGCCTTCACGACGCCCAGAGCGTCGGTCAGGTTGTGCAGCTTGTCGGCCTCGACGTTCCAGGCCTGAATGCGCTTTGCAATCTTGGTCATCAGAATTCCCCTTAATCGACGATCTTCAGACCCATCGAACGGGCCGAGCCCTCGATGATCTTGGCGGCGGCGTCGATGTCGTGAGCCGAAAGGTCCTTCATCTTCTTTTCAGCGATGTCACGCAGTTGCGCCTGCGTGATCGAACCGGCCGAGTCACGACCCGGCTTCGACGAGCCCGACTTCAGGTTCAGCGCCTGCTTGATGAAGAAGGTCGCCGGCGGCGTCTTGGTGACGAAGGTGAACGACTTGTCCTGATACACCGTGATGATGGTCGGGAGCGGCGTGCCTTTTTCGACGTTTTCGGTGCGGGCGTTGAATTCCTTACAGAAACCCATGATGTTGACGCCGCGCTGACCCAGAGCCGGGCCGATGGGGGGCGAAGGCGTGGCAGAGCCGGCCTTCACCTGGAGCTTGATGTAGCCCAGGATTTTCTTAGCCATTGGATATCTCCATAAAGTCCCGATCTTTTGGGACGTTGTGAGCCGTGGTGCGGGTCGCCCCTTCCACGGATTTAGCTCCGTCCGAAGACGAAGAGCGGGTGCCTTAGACGAAAAGCCCCGTCACCGCAAGGGCGATTATGCGGTTTCGTGGCAAACCCAGAGCCTCCGGCGAGCAGAGGCACAGCCCCTGCACCCGGTTTAGAGGCGCGAAATCTATCCCCGCCATAAAAAGCGCGGTTACCCTTTGGGGCATGACCGAGACGACGGACCTGGCTGGCTCTCTGACCCCCGAACAGCGGCGCGAACATTTGCGCGCCTATGCGGACCGGATGCTGCTGGCCTTAAGCGCGATGGACGCGCCTGAAACGCCGGACGCGGTCACCAAGGGCATCCGCACGGCGCTGATGATCGAGCGCCT
>NZ_JAIWNX010000295.1 GCF_020217185.1 Asticcacaulis sp. | reverse complement strand
GCCGCCCGCGCCAGCAGCGCGCCAGAGCGCGGCGAGGCCCCGACCGCCAGTGACGGGCTTTCGCGCGTGGCGCGTATCAGGCTGACGATATAGTCGAGATTGGCATCATTGAGCCGCACCGTGGTCACCACGCGGATCGCTTCGGCCAGGGTCGCGGCATCCAGCACCGCCTCGATACCCGCCTGTTCCGGATCGAGCGTCACCGCCGAATTGCCCGCCTCGTCGATGATGCGGCGTTCTTCGCTGGCCGACGGATAGCCCAGCACGTGCTTGAACAGGAAACGGTCCAGTTGCGCCTCCGGCAACGGATAGGTGCCCTGCTGCTCGATCGGGTTCTGGGTGGCGATGACCATGAAGCGGTCGCCCAGATCGTAGCGCGTGCCATCGAGCGTCACCTTGCGCTCCTGCATGGCCTCCAGCAGGGCGGCCTGCGTCTTGGGTGGCGTGCGGTTGATTTCGTCGGCCAGCAGCAGATCGCAGAAGATCGGCCCCTTGGTCAGGGAGAAGGTCGAGGTCTGGAAGTTGAACAGGTTGGAGCCCAGAATATCGGCCGGCAGCATGTCCGGCGTAAACTGGATGCGCCCGAAACGCAGGGACAGCGAACGGCAAAAGGCCCGCGCCAGCAGGGTCTTGGCCGTGCCCGGAGGCCCTTCGAGCAGCACATGGCCCCCGGAAAACAGGGCGGTCAGCATCAGCTCGACCGTATCGGCCTGACCGATGATGACCTTGCCGATTTCGCCCTTAAGGCGCGCCGCAAGGCCGTGAACGTCGGAAATCTGCATCTAGCGCTCCGTTATCTGGTGCTTCCAGGCGTGCAGACGGCGCGCCCAGCTCAGCAGTTGCATGGGGTTGGAAAGGCGGTCCGCCTCGGCCCTGAGGGCGCTGTAGCGTTCCGGGGTATTATGTTTTTCGCTCAGGCGCTCGGCCAGTTCGTCCGGCCCAGCACTGTGGCGGCCGAGGCCCAGCGCTTTCAGCGCCTGATCGCGCACCAGTTGCGCATAGGCCGGGGCCAGTTTCGGCTCACGCCCGGCCTTGGCGATCAGGCGCGCGGCATTGTCGGCCAGCACGGTGACACCGCGCCCGTGCGGCGTATCAGTGGACGGATCATGCGCCGGACCAAAGCGCGAATAGGCCGACCACAGCATGGCCAGAGCCAGCACCAGCAGGCATAGAGGTACGCCGATGAAGGGGGCGCGCGCCACATGGTGCATCAGGTTCTGTTCATAGGCCAGATTGTTGAAGGTCACGTCGAACGCCACGGTCTTCGCACCCGGCGCAATGGCCTCAATGATGGACAAAGCCCCCGCCACCCGCTCCGGGTCAGCGAGCATCTGATTGTCCATCAGATCCGGCTCGCTGAGCAGATAGACCGGGGCCTTGAACGGCTTTTCGCCCGGCATCGGATTGACGCGCGACAGCAAGACCTCACCGTCCGGCCCCAGCAATAGCGGCGTCAGGTTCGGCCCGGTAAGAGACTGCAAACCCCGGATGCGCCCGCTGGTATAGGCCTTGGTCAGGGTGGTCTGACCGGCGGCGGGCGTCAGGGCATAGGATTTGTAGCGACCCAGCGGTGCGCGCCCAAGGGCATAGTTCAGCCGCTGATAGGTGATCTTATAGCGGGTTTCGCCGTCTTCCTGCACGCTCTGCTTGGTGACAGGCGACAACAGGGTCAGTTGCGAAAAGACGCGATTGGGAGCCTGAAAATGCGGGTTGATGTCCCAGCGCGGGTGCGACGGCATAGGACTGGCGGACCATTTGGGGGCGACGACCAGCACCACCTTACCGATGGGCTTATACAGCAGACGCTCGGCCTTTTCGGCGCTGGGCGTCGGCCAGTAATCGTCGGCCTTTTTCGCCTCCATGTCGGCCTGAAACGAGGTCGAAGAGGCTTCCTGCGCGGCCTGCGAAGCCGAGGCTTCGGCCTGAGCCTGCTTCAGTTTTTCCTGCCTTTGCGCGCTGGTCTGAGATGAGGAGGTGGCGCTTGCGGACGCAGAGGCACTTTCCTCCGGCACCGGCTGAGGCTCGTAATATTCCGGGTCGTCGTTGAACAGCGCGTCATCGCCATCCAGCGTGACGATAACCAGATCGCTGACCTTTTGCGGTCCTGTCTCTTGCCGCGACAGGGTGGTCTTGTAATTCGATGCCTCAAGAACGTCGCGCAAGCCCTTGAAACCCTGTGCCGAATAGCCGGTGATATTGGCCGCCTGCCCGCGCCCGGCGGGTTCCAGATGCGGTGTGATCAGCACGAGCCCAATCATCAGGAACAGGCCGGCGATCAGCACACCGACAACCACGGGCAACAGACGACTGGCCGGCGGCAGGCCTTTTTTCACGAAGGGCAAGCGCATTACTTCGTCCCCTTCGGCAGGTGCTCTGAGGCAACGAAATCAACATAGGCCTTGCGGCAGGCTTCAAAGCCTTCACGCCCGACGGGGATGCCGGCAAAGAAGCTTTTTTCGGCCCAGCGGGTGATTTCAGCATAGGCCGGGCGCGCGTCTTCCGGCAGCAGCGGGTGTTTGCCAATGTCGCGCGCGGAATAGTGTTTGCGCACCAGATCGGGACGATAGGCGTTGAGGTCAGCCACCGAGCGCTTGAGCAGCAGATGCACGGCCTCATCATACTGGCCCTTTTCGGCCAGGGCGTCGATTTCCTCGATCAGGGCGGCCGCGGTTTCGGCGGTCGGTCGCCACGGCGCATCGGCCTTCAGGCCGTCACGTTGAAACAGGCGCTCGACCTTGCCCGCAATAAAGGCGCGCACCAGCGGCGACAGCAGCAGGATAACCAGCGCAAACAGCAGGAGATACAAAAGCCAAGGCAGAATGGGCGCGATGGGTTCCAGCAGGTCGCCAAAAAACTTGCTGACCTTACCCAGCCATTCCAGAAAGGCCTTCAACCAGCCAATATCGGCTTCCTTGGGCGGCGGGGTATTGGTGAAGCGCGTTTGCAGCAGGCCGTTTTCGTTGACCTTGCGGATCAGGGCCTCGGCAGACGAAACATCGGCCGCCGTCACGCTGTCCGGTGCAGGCTGCGCCACGGGGGATGGCGCGCTGGCCGCTGCCGACGCAGAGGCTTCGGTCGTGATGGCCGTCGCACGCATAAGACCCAGTCTTCCCCCATACTTTATCCCGACCATAAGGGGTAAAACCGCGCGGGGTCAACCCGCTTCACCTCCCGCATTCCGGGGAGCCGACCAGAGAAAAGGCGATGACCGGCGCCATCGCCTTAAAAGGATCAGAAACCACCCCCGGGGTTGTTTCCGCCCCCGCCGCCACCCCAGTTACCGCCCCCCTGCCCGCCGCCTTGACCACCGCCACCGGGCCCACGCCCGCCCATGCCGCGGCCGGTTATGCCAAAGGGGTTAAAGCGCAGGCCCACCATGAAGGTGGTGCCGCCAGTATCGCGTTCGGTAAAGCTGCGGACCGTTTCATTGCTGGTAAAGGTGCGCGCCTTGCCCTGCCCCTGCGCCGTAAAGGTCAGGGTGAGTTTGGCATTTAACGGACGGCTGTAGGAGCCCTGCCAGGTCATCGGACGTTCGGTATAGCCTTGCCCATTCAGCGTTCTGACGGGTGCGTTCAGAGTCAGTTGCAGCGTATCGCGTGGCGTCACGCTATAGCGCGCCCGAATGCGTCCGGTTACCGAGTCCTGCTCGGTGACGGTGGCCACCGTGCTGGAGCGCGGCGGCTGCGTCTCGTGCTTGGCGGTCGATTGGATATTAATGCTGAACTTGGTCCCCCAACGCTTGTCGATCTGGAAGTCCATCCCGGTTTCGACACCTTCGCCACCGTTTTCAACGCTGGTCAGCAAAACATCATCGCTGGTGTCCGTCGGTGTATTGTTCGGATCGATATAGACCGTGCGGTTGACGATAATCCCTTCCGTCACCCGATAGAAATAAACGGCACTAAAGAGAAAGTTTTTGGCCCGATCATTATATTCGTAGCGCAGTTCATTGGCATGGGTTTCGGCAGGCTTAAGGCCCGGATTACCCTGACGGGCGCTGCGCTCGCTGTTGTAGATGATCGCCGGATTGAGGTTATCTATATTCGGCCGGCTGACGCGGTGGCTGTAGTTATAGCGGATTTTTGACTTGGGGCTCAGCACGTATTGGGCCGCAAAACTGGGGTGGTAATTCACATAGCTGGTCTCGAAGAAGGCCTGATCATTGCCCGATGGATTGGGGTTGTACCAGACCTTGCGGTTCAGGCTGACATGGGTTTCTTCGACCCGCAACCCGCCCTGCACGTTCCACTTTTCACTCAATTCCCGTTGATAATTGACGTAAAACTCTCTCTGGTCCTGATCGCGGACCACAGAGTTGGTTCGTCGCGCATTCAGCGTGCGGATACCCGTCAAACGGTTGGTGTCATATTGGCTGGCATCACGCGACCCGCTACGCGAGTTCAGGTCAAAGCCGGTCGAAAAAATCCCATTCCAAAGGGGGCGTGTATAATCGGCGCTTAAGGACAGGGTCGAATCCTCACCCAGCTCGACATTTTCCTGCACGACGCTGCGGCTGGTTGTGACCTGATAGGTGAGGTCGGCAAGGTTATTCTGTGTTGTCTCGCCTTTGGTGACCCGCAAATCGGCCCGGAAGGTTTCCCCTTCCTGATCGCCTTTGTGGTTGAACCCCAGACGCGCGGAGGCCTGACGGGCTTCGTTGGTATTGTTGCGTACACCGTCGTACCGCTCGCTCAGCAGGCCCGCCGCATTCAGGTCTTCGGTATAGTCCTTGCTGTTGGTGCGGCCTTCACTCTGGTTGTACGTGCCTTCGAGCGTAAACGTATCTTTCTGATTAGGCGCGTATTCGACATTGCCCCTCAGCCCGTAATTATCGTTTTCTGACCGCGTATTGCCCCCGGAAGTGGTCGTCGTGTTGCCGCTGCTGCGGATATATTCGCGGGAACTGCTGGTCGAGCCCCGATTGGCCCCATGCTGGATATTGAGCCCCCCTGAGAAGGACAGCGTCCCTTTCGCCCCCAGATCCTTGCCCGCACCGCCTTGCAGCGCGAGCATATAGCGTCCGAAGCTTCCGGCATTGGCCAGAACAAAGAGGTTTGGCCGCAAACCACGCCCCGGCCTCAGATTGATATTGATGATACCGGCCCCGCCTTCGGCCCCGTACTGGGCACCGGGGTTGGTCATGACCTCAACCGTATCAATATCCTCGGCGGGCATGGATTGCAGGGTCATGCCACGAAAATTGCCTTCGGTGCGCGCCGAAGGCTTGCCATTAATATAGACCTGAACGTTGGAATTGCCGCGCAAGGTCACATTGCCCTCGGCGTCCACCTGCACGCCCGGCGCCTTGTTCAAAGCATCGGCCGCTGATGACACCGGCGTGTCGGGATCGGTCTTGGGGTCATACACATCGCGGTCGATCTTGGTGAGCGGGCGGGCGGCCGTGACGGTCACGGTTTCTACCGCCTCACCAGTTCCCGTGGTGGGGGCGGCCTCTGCCGGTTTGGCGGCGGGTTTGGCCGGCGCTGGCTGCGCCTGAGCGGGGGGCGGGTTTGGCGTCGTCGCAGGCGCTGTCTGGGCAAAGGCTGGCAGGCTCATCATCAGACCGAGGGCGCTGGTGGCCAGCCAATAGCGCGTGTAGTGCGGGGGCATTTTCATTTGTGGAATTTCTTTGTCTTTTATTTACACAAAAACGGGCGACCCGTGCGGGTTGCGCTGAGGATTGATACGCGCACCCCGACCTGAGCCGTCGCCGTTGCGGCTTTTTTGTCTGCGAACACAAACTCCTGTAGCAAAAATACTACAATTTAAGTGGTGCGTCCTTTATTCTGTCATATCCATTCCACAGGCCGCGCAAGCCCTCTCTACAGTCAAAACCGAAAGTATAGAGAACGCCTTTATCTGGACAAAGAGGCTAGAATTATAGTTAATCAAAAGTCAACATACAAAGCTGATGTAAAATTTTCACGCAGTTTGCAAAATACTAACACATTGAGGGCATTGTGGCGTTGCCGAGGTATTGCATCATGACGTCACCCAACACCCCGACTTCGTTCAAGGATCGCATCCGCAAATCAGTCGCCCTGATCGTGCTGCTGGTTGTGTCGGCGGTACTGACCCTTATCGAGCTTGGCCATCCGCTTGAGCTGTTTCTGCGCGCGGCCCGCAACTCCTTCCAGAAAATGCCAGTCAGCGGTGAAATGGTCGTCGTCGGTGTCGATGACGAAGCCTTGTCTTCACTCGGCCCCTGGCCGTGGAAGCACGCCCACATGGCCGGCCTGACCGAGCGCCTGTTTGCCGATGGGGCGCGCCGCGTCTTCTTCATGACGCCTTTGACCGATCAGGGTGAAAGCCGCAATCGCCTGCTGGCCGACAGCTTTGCGCGTTATCCCGGTCGCGTTTTTGTCAGCGCCAAGGCCGATTACAGGCTGGGACCCAAGCGCGTGACCTATATCCTGCCGCCGGATATCGTCCGTGACGAAGCGCAGACCGTATCTCTGGTGCGCTATGTGGCCTTCTGGGGCGGTTTTTCCAGCATCCCGTACAAGACCGACGTTGAAGGTCAGGCCCTCGATTCCATCGAATCCGTCCTTTCGGGCGTTTACGGCAGCACGCAGGAACGCTTCCCGATCAACTATGCCTTCGACAGCAGCACCGTGCCCTATACCAGCGCCGCCGATGTTCTGAGCGGCAAGGCGCGCGCCAACGCGTTCCGTGGCAAGGATGTTGTTGTCGGATTCAACGCCCCAAGCCTCGGTGAACAGATGCGTGTTCTGGGGCAAGGACATAAATCCCCTGCGGCTACGGTCGTTGTTTTGGGCGCGGAAACCCTCAAACACGGACGCCCCCTGCAACTGGGCTGGCTGCCGGGCTGGCTGTTTGCCGCCGTTATCGCCGCCTGCCTGCTCAGCCCCGGTATGAAGCGCGGCAAGCGTCTTCTGATGCTCGGGGCCGTGGTCACCCTGCTGGTCGTGCCAGGCGTTCTTGAACGCTTCAATATCTTCATGGATATTATGGGCGGCATCACTCTCTTGCTGCTGACGGGCGTCTATGTACTGTGGCGTCGTTTTGGTGCGCAGGAGAAGAAGGGCGGCACCATCAACCCGGTGTCAGGTCTTTACACGCCCAATGCCATCCGTCACGAAGACCGTCTCGATGGGCGGCAACTGGTCGCCGCGCGTATCCGCCGCTACGCCGAAATGGTCAGCGCCCTGCCGCCAGAGGCCGAGCGCCTGCTGGTGAAGGAGATCGTGGCGCGCCTCGAACTGGGGGCCGGTGGGGCTCAGCTCTATCACGGCGACGACGGTAACTTCTTCTGGCTGTCGAACCTGTATGACCATGACCTGCTGATCGAGCAATTCACCGCCCTGCACGTCATCTTCCGCAGCCCCATACGTTTTGCGCGCAATTCCTTCGACGTCGATATCTCCTTCGGCGTGGATCGCGAATTCGACCTGCCCGTTTCACACCGCCTGACCAGCGCCCTGGCCGCGGCCCACTCGGCCGAGCAGGATGGCACGCGCTGGCGTCTGCACGATCCGTCGCAGATCAGCGAAAAGGAATGGAACCTGTCATTGCTGGGCGAACTGGACGACGCGCTGGACGCCGGCAAGATTTGGGTGGCCTATCAGCCGAAGATGGACCTCTACAGCAAGGAATTACTGGGCGCTGAGGCACTGGTACGCTGGACGCACGAAACGCGCGGCCCGGTCAGTCCGCTGGAATTTGTCGAAATGGCCGAACGCCACGGGCGTATCGACCGCCTGACGGATTTTGTGCTCAATGACGCGCTGAAAGTCGCCAAGACGGTCCTGCTGACCAAGCCGGAATTCCGTATCTCGGTGAATATTTCGCCCAGTCTTCTGACCTCGCGCGACATCATGGACATGGTGAAGGCTGCGCTCGACCGTCATCAGGTGCCGCCGTCGTGCCTGATCCTCGAAGTGACCGAGACGCACGCGATTGCGCAGAACGAAACACCCAGCCTGCTGATGGCCGAATTCCGCGACATGGGGATCGGCCTGTCGATCGATGACTATGGCACAGGCCTGTCCACGCTGGAATATCTGCGCAAGATTCCGGCGACCGAACTGAAGATCGACCGCCGCTTCACGCAGGACATCTGCGAGAACAAGGCCGATCGCGCGGTGATGAAGTCCACCATCCAGCTGGCGCACGCGCTCGGCATGAAGGCGGTGGCCGAAGGGATCGAAACCTTGGAAGTCCTGTCGCTGCTGGCGCGCATGGGCTGCGATACAGGTCAGGGCTACTATATCGCCCGCCCGATGGACGCCAAGGCGTTCCTGGCGCGCATGGCGGCCGAAGCTGAACAACTGCGCCACGGCTAGATCATTATGATTTCTGGTAGAAACATAATGATCTAGATTTTTGTTTAGGCCCTCGCCGGGCGGTAGCTTCGCCACCTTGGCCGCCGTCTCAATGGCGGCTTGAGCGGAATGATTCCAAGAAAAATCATTCCGCTCTAAAATCCAGCTACAGTAAAACGTCACGACCCGCTGTCTTCTGACAGCGGGTCTTTTTTACTTACGCTAATCCGCTTTGGCATAGCTTTTGCAGTGAAATGACGCCTGTTAACCTTGTTGCGCAGGTATCGCGGCGAAATGTCACTCATCCCTGACTGCGTTTATTTTGATTTCCTTGCACAATTCGTCAGTTGCGAGAAAAAACGGGTTAATATGGCGTAAAAATTCTTGGTTAATGCTTGTCAACGCGTTTAGAAAGTGTTAACCATGCACGCACAGCGATAGGGCTGTTTAGCGTGATCAAGTGAGGCATATCATGTGGGATTGGCTGTTCGGATACTGGTTCTAATACCAGTCTAAATACTTTCGGAAGGCCCCCTTTGCGGGGCCTTTCTTGATTCTGTGCGCCGGATCTGACGTTGAATTCCGTATGTACGAGGGCAGAGAGCCTGTTAAAAACACATAGACCAAACCCTCTACAGGATTGCCATGACCCGCATTTTGAAAGGCCTGATGCCACTAACTGGCGCTTTGCTGCTGATCGTGTCCCTCACTCCGGCGCAAGCTCAGGACGCTGTTGCCGGTAAAAAGGCCTTCGGGGCCTGCATGTCCTGCCATTCGGTGAAGCCGGGGGCCACGGGCATCGGCCCGTCTCTGGCCGGCATTGTCGGCAAGAAGGCCGGGACCAATGACCCGAAATTCAGCTACTCAGCCGCGATGAAGAAGGGGCCGGTATGGAGCGAGGCGCAGCTGGACCGCTTTCTGGCTGACCCCGGCGGCACCCTCCCCGGCAACACCATGTCCATGGCCCCGACAAAGGACGCCAAAAAGCGCGCTGATATCATAGCCTATTTGAAGGCGAACTGAGCCCCCAACCCGGAGCCCTGCCTATCGGCCAAGATATTCAACTTTTCTCAAACTCGTAATTTCTTTCGTAGCGTCATCCGGCTATAGGGGGCGCGTCATGTTCAAGCTCCCCCCCAAGGACATCCCGCCGTTCCCCGAATTTGTCGCCATTATCGCCGCCTGTATGGCAGCGACGGCGCTGAGCGTGGACACCATGTTGCCGGCCCTGCCCCCTATGGCGACGGATTTCGGCATCGACAATGCCAACCGCATGCAGCTGATCATCTCGGTCTTCTTTATGGGCATGGGCATAGGTCAGTTTCTGTGTGGCACGTTATCGGACTGGCTGGGACGACGCCGCGTGCTGCTGGGCGGGCTGATCGTCTATGTTCTGCTGTCGCTGACCGTGTCGCTGGTCACCGATATTGAACACATGATCCTGTTGCGCTTTTTTCAGGGCGTGGCGGCGGCCTCAGCCAATGTCATCCCGCGCTCGGCCATCCGCGACCTCTACTCCGGCGCGCGCATGGCCAAGGTGCTCTCGACCTCACACGTCATCTTCATGGCCGTACCGATCATGGCTCCCAGCCTGGGTCAATTGATTATGCTTGCCTTTCCGTGGCGCGGCATCTTCCTGGCGCTGACAATCGCCGGCCTGCTGGTCTTCCTGTGGGTGTGGGTACGCCTGCCGGAAACCCTCCCGGCTGCAAAGCGTTTTGCACCTTCACCGGGCAAGTTTATTCGCGTGGCCGGCTACATCGCCTCTGAGCCTACGTCTCTGGGGTATGGGCTGGCCGTGATGGTGATGACCGCTATGATCCTCTGCTACCTCTCGATGATGCCGCAGATATTTGAAGAGGTGTTTCACCAGCCGGGTTATCTGGGGCTTGTCTTTGCCCTCTGCGCCGGAGCCATGGCGGTCGGGGCCTTTATCAACATCCGGCTGGTCGAGCGATTGGGGACGCGCGTCATATCACACCGCTCGCTGACCGCCCTGATCATCCTCTCGGCCGTGCATGTGGTATGGGCTCTGCTGGGCTATGAAACGCTGATCAGTTTCACACTTCTGCAGGGCCTGACCATGATGTGCATGGCCATGTGCACCTCCAACTTCACAGCCATTGCCATGGAAAAGGTCGGTCACGTCGCTGGCACAGCCGCCTCGCTTCAGGGCATTTTGCAAATGGTCGGCGGCGGCCTGATCGGGGCGTGGATCGGTCAGTTCTGGTCCGGCGGCGTATGGCTTCTGCCGCTGGCAGCTATGGGACTGGGTCTGACAGCCATCAGCATCATTCTGGTGGTTGAAAAGGGTCGGCTGTACCGCAACCCGGTCTAGGGTCCAAACCCAATCATTCCGCGTCGGGTTGCCGCTCAGGTCGCGTGGCGTCAAAGGCCGGATGGCTCAGACAGGCGGCTTCGGCATCCCTCAGACGCGGCCAGCGCAGTTCGACCCCAAAGCGGCGGGCATTGGCCATCTGCGGCACCAGAAAAACGTCAGCCAGAGTCACCTGCGGACCGAAACAGTAGGGCCCCGCCTGCCCTTCCAGCAGGACCTCACAGGCGTCGAAGCCCGTGGCAATCGTCTCCTGCGCCCACGCCCTGACGCCCGTGTCGTCCTGACCCAGCGCCTTGATCCGGTTGAGGACACGCAGGTTCTGCACCGGGTGGATTTCGCAGGCGATGGCGTAGGCAAAGGCGCGGATACGCGCCCGCTCCAGCGCGCTGCCGGGCAGAAGCGGCACCTGCGGATAGACCTCCTCAAGATATTCGCAGATGGCCAGAGACTGGGTCAGTATCTCTCCATCTTCGACCTCCAGCGCCGGGACCAGACCTTGCGGATTGACCTTCAGATAGGCAGGCGCGCGCTGATCCCCGTGACGCAGGTGAACAAAAACCTGATCATAGTCGAGACCTTTCAGCGCCAGCGCGATACGCACACGCCAGGCGGCCGAGGAGCGGAAATAGCCGTGCAGTTTCATTTCGCCGTTATCTCATCGTCTTCCGGCGCGGGATAGACCCCGGCCAGCACTTCGTCAAAATGGGCGCGCACCTGATTGGCACAGCCGCAGGCGCGCTGCCTGAGCCCGGCCGGATCGCGGATTTCGACCCGCCCGCGCACGGTGGCCAGCAGGCCGTCCCGCTGCAACACGCCCATGACACGGCTGACATAGGCCCGCCCGACTCCCAGCATAGACGACAACTGATCCTGCGTCAGCGGGATTGTCGCCGTCTCTGTACGGTCCAGCGCCAGGGTCAGCCAACGCGCCGCGCGCTGTTCGATAGTGTGGGTGGCGTTGCAGGCCACCGACTGAAACACCTGTGCCAGCAGGCAATCGGAATAGCGCGCAAAGAAGTAGCGCAGCGTCAGGGATTCGGCCTTCAGCGCCTCCAGCGTCTTCAGATCAATGCGCAGCAGCTTGCCCGGAAACTGCACCTCGGCGCAGGAAAAGGCGGGCAAACGGCCCTGACTGACGATGCCGCCAACGGCTCCTTCGCGCCCGACCAGCGCCGTTTCGACCCCGCGCCCGTCATCCAGCAGCACACGGAAACCCACCAGGGTGGGTCCCAGCGGAAACCAGGCGTGGCGCACCACGTCCCCGGCATTGAACAGGACCATGCCGCGCGGGGCTTCGATCACCTCCATACGCGCTTGCAGCCGCATCCGGTCGGCGGGGCGCAGCGCCATCAGCAGATTGCTGCTCAACAGTTCGGGGTGGAGCGTGTCCATCGGGGGGCCTCATCACGTTTGCCCTTTATGTGTACGAGTGCACATACAATGCCGCCATGTCGGGTTAGGCACGCGGTCGCAAGGTTTCAATAAAACCGGCTTCTTCGAAAGGTCCGCACATTTATGGCGTCCGCCGCCCCCCTTATCCTGCTGGCCGAGCCGCACCCCCCC
>NZ_JAIWNX010000294.1 GCF_020217185.1 Asticcacaulis sp. | reverse complement strand
AGCGCCGACCTCATCGTCACCCTGCTGGAGGATCTGGGGCTGAAGGCCGTCGTCCTTACCCGCGGTGACGCCCTGCTGGAGGCCCTGTTGTCGCGTCAGGGCCACGTCGTGCTGCTCAGCATCGACCTGCCGGACATGGACGGGTTTCGCGCCACACGCCAAATCCGTGATCTGGAACGTCGCCGGCTGATCCCGCCGGTTGTCATCATCGGCCTGACGCCGCAGGGCCTGATTGATGAGCGCCAGCTCTGCCTCGATGCCGGTATGGACGGCCACCTGTCGAAACCTGTGACGCTGGGTCGCCTCAGCGCCGCCCTGTCGCCCTACCCCCTGCCGAATTAATCGCGTCGCTTCAGCGCCTGAAAAAAATGTCCCGAAAAAATTTATGACGATACGCTGGAAACCGGTGTCATTACCGTATAAGCTAGTGCCAACCATAAAAACAAACGCTCAGTTTCGGGAAAGACGCCTACTCCATGCGCCCCTTTTTAAAATCGATTGCAGGCCTGACGGCGGGCCTGTGTCTGGCTTTGTGCAGCCCTCTCGCCACAGCCGCCCCTCAGCCGTCGGACAGCGCGATCAAAAAGACCATGCGCAAGGCCACGCAATTCATGGTCGAGACCGTTTCGACCAATGGCGGCTATGTGTGGTCTTATCTGCCGGACATGTCGCGCCGCTGGGGAGAGCTGGAAGCCAAACCCAGCATGATCTGGGTGCAGCCTCCGGGTACGGCCACCATGGGTCACCTCTTCCTCGACGCTTACCATGCCACGGGCGATGAGTATTACTACACCGCTGCCGAAAAGGCCGCCGCCGCCCTGATCTTCGGCCAGCAGGACAACGGCGGCTGGCACTATTTCATCGACTTCGGCGGCGAGGCCTCCACGAAGCAGTGGTACGACACCATCGGCAAGAACGCCTGGCGCATGGAAGAGTTCCAGCACTACTGGGGCAACGCCACCTATGACGATGACGGCACGGTGGAGGCGATGACCTTCATCCTGCGTCTCTATCTCGAAAAGCACGACCCGAAGTACAAACCCTCCCTCGACAAGGCGATCGACTTCGTTCTCAAAAGCCAGTACCCCAACGGCGGCTGGCCGCAGCGATATCCGCTGAAATACGAGTTTTCGCACCACGGTCAGCCGGACTACACCTCCTACATCACCTTTAATGACGATGTGGCCGCCGGTAATGTCCACTTCCTGATCCTCTGCTATCAGGCGCTGGGTGAAACGCGCGTTCTCGATGCCATAAACCGCGGCATGAACATTTATATTCTGGCGCAAAACGGCGCGCCGCAGGCCGGTTGGGCGCTGCAATATACGCCCGATCTCAAGCCCGCAGGCGCGCGGACCTATGAGCCGAAATCGCTGTCCGCGCACACCACCGCCAGCGCCATCCGGCAGTTGATGGACTTCTATAAGCTCACCGGCGACACCAAATATCTGGCGCCCATTCCGGCAGCGCTCGACTGGCTCGACTCGGTGCGTCTGCCCGGTGAAAAGCCCCTCTATCCGTCGTTTGTGGAACTGGGCACCAACAAGGCGCTCTATACGCACCGCGAAGGCTCTAACGTCGTCAATGGCCACTACTATGCCGACTATAATCCGGAGCATACGCTGCGCCACTACAGCTCGACGCGCTCGATCAATGTCGCCAAGCTGCGTCAGGACTATGAAAAGCTGAAAGCCACCCCGCCGGAAGAGGCCTCCAAAGACTCGCCGCTGAAATACGGCGTGGCCAAGCCGCTGCCGCGTTATTTCCTGATCGAGGAACATGGTGATTCCGACCTCAACCACAGCCGCGTCGCCGAAACCGCCGGCCAACTGGTCAAGTCGCTGAACAAGGACGGCTGGTGGCCGACCGAGCTGAAATCGACCTCCAACCCCTACATCGGCGACGGTTCGCCGACGCCGGCCGAGGGCGATTACCGCTCGACGCACGTTGGCGACAAGACCGACACTTCGCCCTACCTCGCCGATAAACCCGTCATCGGCATTTCGACCAGCGCCTATATCGACAATATGAAGGCGCTGATCGGGGCACTGAACGCCAAAGACACTAACGAAAACAAAAAGAAATAAAGGAAACCGCCATGCAGGCATCTTCGGGCTCCAACGCCCCCGCTGGCGCGACGCGCTACCGCTGGCTGGTCGTGACATTGCTGTTCACGGCCATGGTCATCAACTATGTGGACCGTCAGACGGTCAGTCTGCTCAAGCCGACCCTGCAAGCAGAATTCGGCTGGAGCGAACTGGATTATGCCGATCTGGTCTTCTGGTTCCAGTTCGCCTACGCCCTCTCCTACCTCGCCTTCGGTAAGATCGTGGACCGTTTCGGGGCGCGCATCGGCTTCTCTCTGGCCTTTGTCATCTGGCAGGCGGCTCATATCGGCCACGCGGCCATGTCATCGCTGAAAGACGCCATCATCGCCCGCGTCTTCCTCGGCATCGGCGAAGGCGGGGCCTTCCCCGGTGGCGTCAAGGCCGTGTCGGAATGGTTCCCCAAGTCTGAACGCGCCTTTGCGGTCGGCCTGTTTAACGCCGGAACCAATATCGGCGCCATTGTCACGCCGCTGGTCATTCCGGCGATTACCCTGACCTTCGGCTGGCAGGCGGCCTTTATCTTTACGGGTGCTATTGGCCTTCTGTGGCTGCCCGTCTGGTGGCTGGTCTATCGCCGCCCGCGCGAACATAAAAAGGTCAATGCGCTGGAGCTGAGCCATATCGAACAGGACCCGGTGGTCGTAGTCGAAAAGGTGTCGTGGCTTAAGGTCATCCGCGCCAGGGAAACCTGGGGCTATGCGCTGGGCAAGTTCCTGATCGACCCCATCTGGTGGATGTTCCTCTTCTGGCTGCCAGACTTCCTGCACAAACGCTATGGCCTTGATCTCAAGACCTTTGGCCCGCCGCTGGTCGCCATCTACCTGCTGTCTGACATCGGTTCGGTGGGCGGCGGCTGGCTGTCGTCGCAGTTCATCAAGCGCGGCTGGAGCGTCAATGCGGCGCGCAAGGTCACCATGCTGATCTGCGCCGCTCTCGCCCTCCCGGTGGGCGTCGCGGCCATGGCCGACAATCTGTGGGTCGCCGTGGCCATCATCGGCGTGGCGACCGCCGCGCATCAGGGCTTTTCGGCCAATCTCTACACACTGCCGTCGGACGTCTTCCCCAATGGCGCTGTGGGCTCGGTCGTGGGTATCGGCGGCATGTTCGGAGCCTTTGGCGGCATGGCGATGGCCAAATATGCGGGCTTCGTGCTCGACAAGATCGGCTCCTACACGCCCATCTTCGTCTATGCGGCGACGGGCTATTTTCTGGCGCTTCTGGCCGTGCATCTTTTGATGCCGAAGCTCGAACCGGCCAAAATCGGATAAGGAAAAACCCCGGCGAGAGCCGGGGTTTTTTTAATCCGGGAAGGCCTCTTTCAGTGTCTTCGCCGTGCCGAAGCGGATCGTCGTCACCGAATGGAAGGTCTCGCCCGGCCGCAAAACGGTCGAAGGAAATTCCGGGCGGTTGGGGCTGTCGGGAAAATGCTGGGTTTCCAGCGCAAAGCCGTCGCGCGGCCAGATGCGGTTACCCGCCCGCCCTTTCAGCGTGCCGTTGAAGCCGTTGCCCGTGAAAAGTTGCACGCCCGGCTCGGTGGTCTTCAGTTCCAGCGTCCGACCGCTTTTCGGGTCCCAGGCCCGCGCCGCCACGCTCAGGGCGCCGGGATGGCGTTTGGTCAGCACAAAATTATGGTCAAAACCGCCGCCGATCTTCAATTGCGGGTCGGCTCTGACGATCTGCGCACCTATCTGAACCGGCGTGCGGAAATCAAACGGCGTGCCGGCCACCGGGCGCAAGGCCCCCGTCGGCAGCTTCTTGTCCGACAGGGCGGTGATAGCGTCAGACTTCAGTTGCAGATACTGGCCGTCGGTCGAACCCGACGCCGCCCCGCCCAGATTGAAATAGGCGTGGTTCGTCAGGTTGATCACGGTCGGCTTGTCCGTCGTGGCGCGATAGTCCAGCGTCAACGTATCGTCGTCGGACAGGCTATAGGTCACCGAGACGCGCAACGTCCCCGGAAAGCCATTCTCGCCATCGGGGCTGATATAGCGCAGTGTCACGGCGCGGCAGCCCGGCGTCGCGCACAGCTCAGCGGTCCATACCCGCCCGGAAAAACCCGGCCTGCCGCCGTGTGAAACGATCCCGCCCTTGGGGTCGAGCACCACCCGCTGCCCGTCCAGCGTAAAACCGCCGCCCGATATGCGATTGGCAAAGCGCCCAACCACGGCGCTGAAATTGGCGCGCGCCTCATGCGCCTTCAGGTCGGCCAGATCGAGCACCACATTGTCCAAACGCCCGTGCCGGTCGCGTAGCCGCACGGCATCGAGAATGGCCCCATAGGTCAGGACCGACACTTCGGAACCGCGCTGGTTACGCAGGGTGTAGCGTTCCACCGCTTCACCGCCCGCCGTCACGCCGAACGGGGCATGGCTGACCTGTGGCCGGGACAGGCCAGAGAGCATCAGAGAGGTCGCCACAAGCGGCAGAAGGATCAGGGCGCGCATGGACGAAGCCTAACCCGCCTGCGGATGCCTTTCCACAGGCCTCACGAAAAAGAGACTGGATTTTTTAAATTGTTGCAATAGATACTATATCAATCGAAACAAACGGGAGGTCGCCATGTCCATCACTCCGCACAACCCTCTGGGTCTCAACGGCTTTGAGTTTGTCGAGTTCACCAGCCCCGACCCCGCCGCCATGCGCGCCCATTTCGAGCGTCTGGGTTTTGTCGCGGCTTCTCGCCATCCGTCCAAGGCCGTCACCCGCTTTAAGCAGGGCCGCATCAACCTGTTGCTCAACGAAGAGGCGACGGGTCAGGCGGCCGGGTTCCGTGCCGCGCATGGTCCCTCAGCCTCGGGCATGGCGTTCCGCGTTGCCGATCCGCAAACCGCCTTTGAGGCCGCATTGGCGCGCGGGGCCAAGGCCGCCGATGCCGCCGCTGGCACGCTGGGCGACCACAGTTTCGTGCTGGAAGGCATTGGTGGCTCCTACCTCTATCTGACCCCCGACACGGATCAGCTCTATGCCGACTGGTTCGCCGTGCCGGGGGCGGACGCCGCCGAGCGCGAACACAGCGTCGGGCTCGACCTGCTCGACCACCTCACCCACAATGTGAATCGCGGTCAGATGCGCGTGTGGTCAGACTTCTATTCGCGCATTTTCGGCTTCGAGGAGCAGAAGTATTTTGACATCAAGGGGCAGGCTACCGGCCTCTTTTCTCAGGCCATGATCGCCCCGGACAAGGCCATCCGCATCCCGCTCAACGAGTCGCAGGACGACAAGAGCCAGATCGAGGAATATCTCAGAGAATACAAGGGTGAAGGCATTCAGCATCTGGCGCTGACCACCGACGACATCTATGCCACGGTGGAAAAGCTGCGGGCGCGCGGCGTGCGGCTTCAGGACACGATAGAGACCTATTACGAACTGGTGGACAAGCGCGTGCCCGGCCACGGCGAAGACCTTGAACGGCTGCGCCGCAACCGCATCCTGATCGACGGCAATGTCGGCGAAGAGGGTATCCTGCTGCAAATCTTCACCGAAAACCTGTTCGGGCCGATCTTCTTCGAAATCATCCAGCGCAAGGGCAATGAAGGCTTCGGCAACGGCAATTTCCAGGCCCTGTTCGAGTCGATTGAACTCGATCAGATCCGCCGCGGCGTCATCTCGGTCGATGCGTGATGCGCCCGTATCTCAGCGGATTTGGCAATCATTTCGCCACCGAGGCCGTGCCCGGAGCCCTGCCCGTGGGTCAGAACGCGCCGCAGGCCGTGCCGTTCGGCCTCTATGCCGAGCAGTTTTCCGGCACAGCCTTTACCGCCCCGCGCAGTGAAAACCGCCGGACGTGGTTTTATCGTCTGCGGCCATCGGCGCAGCACGCGGCCTTTGCGCCGTTGAACGCCCCCGGCTGGCGCACGGACGGGCCGCCCCCCTCGCCCAACCGCCTGCGCTGGTCGCCGCTGACGACGCCACAGGGCGCGGTCGATTTTATCGACGGGATGACCGCCTATGCCGCCAATGGCGATGTGGCGACCCAGACCGGTGTGACGGTTTATCTTTATGCCGCTACGGCCAGCATGACCCGGCGCGCCTTTTTCAATGCCGATGGCGAATGGCTGATCGTGCCGCAGGAAGGCGTCTTAAAAATCCTCACCGAGTGTGGGGTGATTGAGGCGGCACCGCTCAGCGTCGTCGTGATCCCGCGCGGGCTGAAATTCCGCGTCGAACTGCCGGAAGGGACGGCGCGCGGTTATGTGTGCGAAAACCACGGCGCGGCCTTCCGCCTGCCCGATCTGGGGCCGATCGGGGCCAACGGGCTGGCCAATCCGCGCGATTTCGAAGCCCCGGTCGCCGCCTTTGAAGACGAAGACGCGCCGCATCAACTGATCCAGAAATTTCAGGGCCAGTTGTGGACCACGACGCTCGACCATTCGCCGTTCGATGTGGTGGCATGGCACGGCAATCTCTGCCCTTACCGCTACGATCTGCGGCGCTTCAACACGATCAATACGGTCAGTTTCGACCACCCCGACCCGTCGATCTTTACCGTCCTGACCGCGCCTTCCGACACGCCCGGCACGGCCAATTGCGACTTTGTGATCTTCCCGCCGCGCTGGATGGTGGCCGAACACACCTTCCGCCCGCCGTGGTTCCACCGCAATATCATGAGCGAATTGATGGGCCTGATCGAAGGCGTCTATGACGCCAAGGCCGAAGGCTTCGCCCCCGGTGGCGCGTCCTTGCACAATTGCATGAACGCGCATGGCCCGGATCGCGCCAGCTATGACGCGGGGGTATCGGCGGACCTGAAACCGCATCGGTACGAAGGCACCATGGCCTTCATGTTTGAAACGCGCTTTGTGCTGCGCCCCACGGCTCAGGCCCTCGCCCTGCCGGGTCTGCAAGGCGATTATGACGCCGGCTGGAGCGGCTTTGAAAAGGCCCGACTGCCATGATAGACTTTACCCACGACCCTGAGCGTGAAAGCTGGCTGCGTGATGCCCATGGGCACGCCGAGTTTCCGATCCAGAACCTGCCACTGGGCGTGTTTGCGCCGGACGGGTCCGACGACCGCCGTCTGGGGACCGCCATTGGTGATCATATTCTCGACCTGCGCGGCCTCTTTGAAGCGGGACTGATCGAGGGTGACGCGGCGGCGTTTGGCGCACGCACGCTCAATGCCCTGTTTGCCCGCCCCGCCTCTGAGCGCCGCGCCCTGCGTCAGCGCCTTTCGACCCTGCTCAGCGATCCGGCGCATCAGGCAGCGGTATCACCGCACCTCTATGCGGCGCAGACCTGCACCCTGTATCTCCCGGCTGACATCGGCGACTACACAGACTTCTATGTCGGCATCCACCACGCCACGGCGGTGGGTAAGCTGTTTCGGCCCGACAACCCCCTGCTGCCCAATTACAAGCACGTCCCGATCGGCTATCATGGCCGCGCCTCTTCGGTGCGCGTGTCGGGTGAGCCGGTGACGCGCCCTCTGGGTCAGATCAAGCCCCCGGACGCCAACGCTCCCCGCTTTGGTCCCACACAGCGGCTTGATTACGAGCTGGAGCTGGGCGTCTTTATCGGCGGCGAAAACCCGCTGGGTCAGCCGGTCCCGATAGCCGAGGCATCTGAGCGGATCGTCGGGTTTTGCCTGCTCAACGACTGGTCGGCGCGCGATGTGCAGGCGTGGGAGTACCAGCCTCTGGGGCCATTTCTGGCCAAGAATTTCCACACCACGATTTCGCCCTGGGTCATTACGGCGGAGGCGCTGGCCCCCTTCCGCACCGCGCCCTTGCCTCGCGCCAGCGACGATCCCGCCCCCCTGCCCTATCTGATCGACGCCGGGGATCGGGCGCAAGGCGGCTATCGCATCCGTCTGGGGGCCCGCTTGCGCACGCCGGGCCTGAGCGCGCCGGTCGAACTGGCGCAATCGCGCGCCGAAGAGGCCATGTACTGGAGCGTGGCGCAGATCATCGCCCACCACGCCAGCGGCGGCTGCAATCTGCGCCCCGGCGACCTGCTGGGCACCGGCACCCTCTCCGGACCGCAGCCGCACGAGGCCGGCAGCCTGCTGGAACTGACCGAAGGGGGCAAGACGCCCCTCAGCCTGCCGTCGGGTGAAACGCGCCGCTTCCTCGAAGACGGCGACGAGCTGAGCCTGTTTGCCCGCGCCGAGGCCGAGGGGTTTGTCTCTATCGGCTTTGGTTCCTGCACGGCGCGCATCCTCCCGGCTGTGGCCCCATGACCGCCACCTTGCCCCGCCTGACGCAGGTGCGCCCCGGCATCGCGCTGGGACCGCTTGAGCGCATAACCGACGGCACAGCGCGCAACTATGTGCTTCAGGTGGGCGAGGCGCGCTTCCACGGCTTTGTCGTGCGGCGGGGCCAGACGGTGCATGGCTATGTCGATGCCTGCCCGCACGCCGGTTTGCCGCTGTGTCAGACGCTGGACGATTATCTGACCCCCGATGGCGGCCTGATCCGCTGTCAGTGGCACGGCGCGCTGTTCGACATCGGAAACGGTGTGTGCGTCGGCGGCCCCTGCCCCGGCGCGTCCCTCACCCCCTGGCCGGTCGCCGTGCGCGACGGGCAGATTTTTACCGCCTGAAATCTTGGCTATCTGAACTGGAATTCTGACGTGACCGCGACCCTGACCGCCTCCCCCCTCTTTGCCGCCCTGAAGGATCAGCCGTCCGACAGCCTGCTGGAGCTGATCCAGTTGCACCGGGCCGATCCGCGCCCCGACAAAATCGACCTCGGCGTCGGCGTCTATAAGGACGAACAGGGCCACACCCCGGTCATGGCCGCCGTCAAACAGGCCGAAACCGCCCTGCTGCATAGCCAGACCTCCAAGAGCTATCTGGGGACGGCCGGCGATATGGGCTTTGTCGAGGCGCTGATCCCGGTGGTGTTCGGTGAGGCACGGCGCGGCGATACGGCGCTGAGCGGCGTGCAGACGCCCGGCGGCACCGGGGCGCTGCGGCTGGCGGCGGAACTGCTTAACCGCGCCCGGCCCGGCGCGACGGTGTGGGTGGGGACGCCGACCTGGATCAACCACTTCCCGCTGCTGGAAGACGCCGGGCTGATGATCCGCGAATACCGCTCTTTCGACCGCGACACGCAGTCGGTGATCTTCCCTGCCTTACGCAAGGCGCTGGAAAGCGCTGCCCCCGGCGATATCGTCCTGCTGCACGCCTGCTGTCACAACCCGACCGGAGCCGATCTCAGCCCTGAGCAGTGGCGTGAGGTGGCCAGCCTGTGCGCCGAACGCGGCCTGCTGCCGCTGATCGACCTCGCCTATCAGGGATTGGGGCAGGGCCTTGAAGCCGATGCCGCGCCGATGCGTGATCTGCTGAAACAGGTGCCTGAAGCCCTGATCGCCTATTCGTGCAACAAGAATTTCGCCCTTTACCGGGATCGCGTCGGCGCCCTCTTCTATCAGTGCCGCGATGAGGCCCAGCGTGAGCGGCTGCGCGGCAATCTGATCAACCTTGCGCGCACCCTGTGGTCCATGCCGCCTGATCATGGCGCGGCTGTGGTGCGGCTGATCCTCAGCGACGCGGCGCTTACGAAAATGTGGTCCGATGAACTCGACGCCATGCGTCTGCGCATTCACAGCCTGCGTGCGGCGCTGGCGGCGGCGCATCCGGGTCTGGGCTTTCTGACGCGGCAGAATGGCCTGTTTTCAACCCTGCCGCTCAGCCCGGAAGAGGTGCTGAGCCTGCGCACCCAGCACGGCATCTACATGGCGGCGTCAGGACGGGTCAATCTGGCCGGGCTGGTCACCGCGCAGGTGCCGGTTCTGGCGGCAGCCCTCAGACCTTACATTTAAGGCTGTTCGCCCAGATCGAAGATGCGGGTCATGGGCACCCACTTTTCACCCGGCTGCGCCTTGGGCAAAGGTTTCTGGAATTCCCACATCAGGCGCTCCCACGCCTGCACGTCTTCCGAAGCGGCATC